>NZ_KV793313.1:22455-58100 GCF_001808425.1 Pseudomonas sp. HMSC08G10
TCCAAGGAATCCAAAGCTTTGAAGCTTCGATCAAGCAGCTCGAACTTGATGTTCTCACACGTAGGCGTCGTGCACTGTAGCGTTCCGAGCGCGGCCAGCCCGCCTTGGATCTGGGTCATCAGGTCCTTCGCGCGTACCGGCCCCATGGTTTTCAGCGCGTCATCAAGGTTCTCCAGACTCTCCTTGTTGTAGCCGCTGCCAATCCACATGTCCCGTTCACAGCTTGGTTTACCCTTGCAACTGTGAATGTCTTCAACCAGGTCTTCCGCTCGCTCATGATTGAGGAAGTTGTATTGAGTGGCGTTCTTGGCAATCCAGGCACCGGTCTCCATCCCTTTACCATCGGGCTTCACCAGCCCTGCCGCCACGAGGCCCACCAACTGCGACGACATGACCAGTAAGGCGTCCCTGTTCTTGGGACTCAACCGTGTAACGGCTTGCCTCAACTCGGTCGCCAACGCTTCGTTGGCACCAGCGGCAATGGCGCCACTGGCGAAGTCCTTGCCCGCGGCCTCGGCCACCAGCCCACCTACCAGCGCGTGCGCCGCAATCTTCTGCGCACTGCCATTTTCCAGGTGCAGATTACCCACGGCATTGAACGCAGCGGCGGCTAGCGTGTTGTACAGCGAGTCTTTTAACGCGCTACCGAAACTTCCTCCCTGCCCCAATGCTTGGCTCAAAGCCGTGCTGGTGATGTTTTGCAGCGCCTGATTGGCGGCAAATCGGCTGATGCCCTCAACCGTATTCAACGGCGCAACGACCTTGCCAGTCACCGATTGTGTTTCGGTGCCCGTCAACTTATCGAAATAACCTGCGCTCAGCCCACCCACGATGCTGGCAATGGCTATTTGCTTGAGGCTGTCGCTGCTGAAGCTATCCTGCAGTACCTTACCCAGGTCACCCTTGTTGTTGATCAGGCTGACCGCGGCAGTGCTGGACAGGCTCCCTGCCGCACCAACACCCGCCCCAAACGTTACCGTAGCCGTTCCCACTCCCGCGCTACCGAGCGCACCGGCGGCAGCCAGCCCGCCAATCGCGGCTGCCGCAATCGCAATGGCAATCTGTGTGGCGGGCCCCATACCCGAGTTGCTGTACTTCCAACTGTCATGGATCTCCCGCACCTGCCGCCAATCCACATCCCCGCGCTTTTCCGCCTCCTTCAGCCACGCCAAATTCGGGTCGGCCTTGACCATCGCGTCGATGGCCTGGCTCACGCTTTGCTGGTCGATGTGCTTGATGTCGATCTTCAGCCCTTCCACGGCCTTGATCGCGACGTTGCCTTGGGCAATCAGCTGGGTCTGGCGCAGCGTCTCATCGGTTTGGCCCTTGCCTTTGGATGACTGCCAGGCCAGATCGCCTTTGCTCTTCTCATGGCTCTCCTGGTGCAGGTCTTTCACTGCTTCGAAGGTGACGCTGCCACCGCTGACGATGGCGATGTCATTGCCGCTGTCGAGTTTGGCGCCCTGGTACTTCTGGTCGCCGCCGCTGCGCAAGGTGATGTCGGCGCCCGCGCTGATTTCGCTGCCCACCGCCTTGATGTCGGTGACTTCGTCACGCTGGGTTTTGCTCTGGCCCCAGTTACCCTTTTCCTTCATGTCGTACAGCGAGTAGTCGCTGTCGTTGGCGGCGAGCAGCTCGATCTTGTTGCCGGCCACCAGGTAGGCTTCATCGCCAGCGCCGATCTTGCTGCTGACGAGGGTGATGTTTTCGCCGGCATTGACCAGCACGTCGCCGCCCGCCTTCAGCTCGGCGGACTGCTGGCGGACCGTGTCGTCCTGGCGCTGGATTTCCTTGCCGCCGCCTTTGTAGTCGCTGTTGCTGTGCGTTTCGTTCGCGGCGGCGCTGATCAGCACATCGCGACCGGCGCTGACGGCCAGGTCTCGGCCTGCCTCGACCCGGCTGGCCACGACATTGACGTCACGACCGGCGTTCACTTGCAGATCCCCGCCCACCTGCACGTCGCTGCCGTGCTGGGTGACCTCGCTGATGTTGCCGGTGACCCGACGGCTCTTGAAATCGGCGCTGTCGACTTCCTGCGCGGACACGATGCTCAGGTCACGCCCAGCCTGCAATGCCGCGTCGCCCCCGGCCTGGATCACGCTGCCGGTGCTGACCAGGTCGCGCCCGGCGATGATGCCCAGCTCACCGCGCGATTCGATGCGTGCGGCGTTGTTGGCGATTTCCTTGTGGATGCGGTCGTTGACGCTGCGGGTATCGACCGAGGTGATGGTGCGCTCGTTGATGACGTCGCCGGTCAGGGCCGAAAGATTGACGTCGCCACCGCTGATGATGCCGCCAGCGGCATTGCGGATGCTGTCCATCGCCAGCAGGTCGAGTCGCTTGCTGGCTTCGATCAGGCCAGTATTGTCGAGGTGGGTGGCCGTGGCCGAGAGGTTGCCACTGGCGCGCAAGGTACCTTGGTTGCTCAGGTCGCCACCGCTGATCAAGGCCACATCACTGCCCATGATCAACGCGCCGTTAGGGGCCAAGCGGCCATCGGCCTGGGCCAGGTAGAGCACCGGCACCAGGACCTTTTCGCCGTTGACCACCGCCTCTTCGAGCCAGACGATGTCGTGGGTCAGTGCGGCGACCTGTTCGGCGGTCAAGCCGACGCCCACCTTCAGCTGAACGCGGTCTTTGTAAGCAATGGCGTTGTCCATCAGGTACTTGAACAGGGCTTCGTCGTTGGCTATGCCGTCGATGTAACGCTGGCCGGTACGTGCCACCACGGCCTGTTGGATCAGGCGCTGTTCATAGAGGCCATCACCCAGGCGCTTCTGCGCCTTGTCCGGGTCGTAGCCGACCCGGTCGAGCAGATAGTCCGAGCCCAGGAAACGCTTGAGCTTCGTCAGCTCAGGGTTGGTTTCGATCAGGTATTTGTGGCTGTTGTCCGGGGCAGCCGTGTTGGGCACGCCCTGTACACGCGGCACGCTCAAGGTAGAACCGGACACCGCATTGGCGCTTTGCCCAGCGACGATGAGCCCGCCTGTGCCTTGTGCGCTGCCACCGGCACCGCTCTGGCCACTGAGGCGGAACAAGCCGTTCTCACCTTGAGGCAGGGTGAAGCTCGGCAGGCTGATGGGGTTGACCTGGCGCTGTACCAGGTCCGGCGGCAATTGCGAGGTGACTGCGAACTGGCCGGTAGTCGCACCGTTGGCCGTGTTGACGTTGCGCTTGCTGATGGTCTGGGAGCCAGCATTGCGACGCACCACACTGTTGTCGAACTGGTCGCTGGCATTGATGTTGACGTTGCCGGCGGCCTGAAGCACGGCGTTGGCGACTGGTGTGCCCGACACTTGCACTTCTGCCGTTGCAAGGCCATGGAAGTTATGCGCGGGGTAACCGCCGGACTCGAAGACCTGCTGACGCGTCAAGGCACCAGGGTTGTAGTCCGGCGAGGCGGGATCGTTGTAGCGGTTGTACAGGTCCTTGTTGGCCCTGAATGTCCAGTAATAGGAATCGGTGCGGGTATAGAAAGACCCGTCCAGGTGCTTCTCGACGCCTCCCGCCGCTCCTTGGTTACGGAAGGTGGCAGCCTGGATATCGATGTTGCCGCCCGACGCGATGCTGCTGTAGAGGTTATCGAACGCGCCACCGCGGAACCGGAAGTCACCACCGGCGGTGATGCTCGCCTGGGGTGAGTCATGCGTGACGACGTCCTCGTAGCGCTCCCAGGACTGGAACTTGAACTCACAGCCCTTACCGTCGCAGACGTCGTCAGCGAACATGCGGATGTTGCCGGCGACCAACTGCTGGCCGATCTGGAAATCGTCGTCACGGCGATTGTCGAAATCCTGCACCAACAGCGTCATGGCGCCGGCGCTTTCGAAACTGCCGGAAACGTTCTGGACGCTGCTCGCCCAGCCTTGCTGGTCATCGGCGGCGATATGCAGACTGCCCAGGCTGTAGACATCGGCATCGCGGTTGGTGAAGTTCCGGACGCGCAACTGCATGTCGCCGCCGCTGAAGATCAAGCCGTTTTCGTTGAGCAGGGTCGCGGCGGTCAGGTGCAGATCATCCGCACTGCCCAACGTGCCGTAGTTGTTCAGCGTGGCGGCGCTGACACGCAGGTCTTGGGTCGACGTCAACCGCCCTCTGTTTTCGACCAGGCCGGTGCTGGTAACGCTGGTGGTGCCTCCACCGACAATGCTGCCTGCCTGGCCAAGCGTGATGGAACCGGTGCGCAATGTGAGGTTGCCCACGCTGCTCAGGCGTGCGCTGCTCCCGTAGTTACCCGTCAACGTGAGGTCGAGGCTGCCATCGCTGGCAATCAGCCCGCTGTTGCTCCAGTTGCCGCCGCTGCCGGTCAAGCGCTGCACTGCGAGCAACTGACCATTGGCGCCCTGATTGAATTGGCCAATCGTCAGGTTGAGATTACGCGCCTGGATGATGGCGTTGTTGGTCCAGGCGGAAGCTTGATAACTGAGGTCGCCATTGGTCGTGAAGCTGCCCCCGGCCAGGCCGGCCTGGGCCAAGTTGACGCCGAAGTTGCCGGTGCCGACATGCAGCACGGTACCCGCAGTGTTCTGCAAAGTGCCTGCGCGAAGGTCGAGGTTTTGGGCCGCCGTCTCGATTCGACCGAGTCGGTTGTTCAACAGACCGGATGCAGCTAAAAGCGTGGTACCTGTCTGGCCCAGCGCGCGAATGGCGCCGGAGGTGTTGTCGATACTGGCAGCTGACAACGTCACCGGGCCGCTGCTTTCGATCAAACCGTACTGGTTGCTCAAGGCGCCTTGCAGGCTGAAGTCGATACTCGCGGCACCGACCTTGCCGCCCAGGCCGGCACTGCTACCCTGGTTCAACAGTTGATTGGCGCGAACGTGCAGCAGCTCGCTGGCATACAGCCCACCGCCACGGTTATCGAGTTCGCCGGTAACAATGCGGCTTTCACCGTCGATCGCCGAGAGGTGCCCTTTGCGGTTATCGATGGCCGTCGTCGCTTGCACATCGAGCGATTGCGCCTGGGTCGTGCCTGCGTTGTTGCCGAACCAGTCGGTGACCAGTTTCAGCCAGCCCGCACTGCTGAGAACACCGCCGCTGCCGTTGTCCAACCGGGTGCTTTGCAAATCCAGATTGCCGGCCTGGCTGGTGATGTGCCCGCCCTGGTTGTTGGCCACCTCCTGGATGTGCAAGGTCGTGTCGAGCTGCCCTCGCAGGGTGCCGTCGACGTTGTCCAGGTCAGAAGCCGCGATCTCCAGCGTTCCCGCCTTGCTGTAGATCAGGCCGCCCTGGCGGTTGACCAGGGCGTCGGTCAGCGTCAGGTCTAGTGCATCCTGACTGGCGACAGTGCCAGTTGCACTGTTGTCGAAGCGCCCGGCGAGGATGTGAAGCAGCCCTTGGCTGACCAGTTGCCCACCACGGTTGTCGACGGACCTGGCAGTCAGATCCAGCGGGCCGGCGCTGGCCAATGTGCTGCCCGCCCCGATGTTGAGTAGCGCACCGAGCAAGCCAAGGCGCAAATCACCATCACTGACCAGGCGGCCACCGCTGTTGTCGAGGCTGGCGGTGTCGAGCTTGACCCCGTTCGCGGTGATCTGCCCGCCGCGGTTGTCCCAGGCCTTGCCACTGCCGACCAGGGTGCCTTTGGCGCTGAGCAGCCCGCCACTGCGGTTGTCGAGATTACCGGCCAGCTTCAGGCCAAGATTGCCCTGAGTTGAGAGGATGCCACTGGTGTTATTAAGGCTTGCGGCGTCGAGCGTGATATCGCCCCGGCTGACCAGCGCACCCTTGCCATGGTTGTCCAGCGCACCACTCAACGTCAGGCCGAGCGCACCCTCGCGGCTGGAAAGCGTGCCGCCTGCGCTGTTGTCCAGGCTGACGCCTTCGACGGTCAGCCCCTGCCAGCCAGACATCAACCCTTGGTTGGCATTGCGCAAGGTGGCCGCCTGCAGGCCGAGCGAGCCTGCGCTGATGATCCGTCCTTGATCGCCGTTGTCGAGCGTGCCGCGGGCGACGAGGTCAAAGCTTTGCTTGCTGGAAACCTCACCACCCCGGTTGTCGAAGTTACCCAGCCCCTTGATCTGCAGCAGGCCGCCTGCGCTGAGCAAGCTGGCGCGGTTGTCGAAATCGCCCGGCTGAGCGCCCGTCCCCAATTCGATCAGGACGTTGCCTTCACCAATCAGTCGCGCCTGTTGCTGAACTAGGCGGGCAACCGTCAACTGCAGGTTTTGCTTGGCAGAGACCTCACCATCACCGAGGGATTCGAACTGCCCGGCCCGAAGCGTGAGTGCTCCCTGACTGGTGATCAGACCGCCGGATGTGCCACTGGCGTTGCTGCCATTGAGGACATTGTCGGTGGTCAGGTCGAGCCCCTGGCTGGCGCTGATCACACCGTCGCGGTTGTCGAGATCGCCCGTGGTGCCCGTCAGTCGCCCTTGGGCGATCAGGCGTCCATCGCGGTTGTCGGTCGCGCCGAGGGCAAGGGTTAGGTTGCCGTCGCTGGCAAGGCTGCCACCCTGACTGTTGTTCAACGCGCCAAGATCAAGCTGCACGTCACCCAGGCTGCTGATCACGCCGAGGGCACTGTTGTTCAGGCGTGTGCCAGAGATGCTGACGCCGGCATCGCCGACCATCAGGCCACCGCGATTGTCCAGGCTGGGGCTCTGCACCTCGAGCGTGCCCTTGGCCGAAAGCAGGCCGTCGGCCTGGTTATCGAGCGTCTGTTTCACGCGCGCCTGAAGGGTGCCGTTACTGACGAGGTTGCCCTTGCCACTGTTGTCCAGCCGCTCAAGTTCGAACGTCAGCGACTGCTCGGCCGAGAACAAACCAAGCTGATTGATCACCTCGCCGCCCGCCACATTCAGGCGATTGGCGATGGCCTTGCCCTCGCGGTTATCCAGCCGCGTGGCGCTGATACCGAGCTGAGTGCCCGCGACGAGGCGGCCCTTGCGGTTATCGAGCGTACTGGCCGTTAGCTGGGCATTGGCCCCTTTGAGCGTGCCGCCCTGGTTGTCCAGGGTGCCGGCCTTCACCTGCAGGTTGCGGCTGGCCACCACACTGGCGCTGTTGCGCAGATTCTGCGCCGTCAGCGTTACATCGCCTTGGGTGTTGCGACTGTTGTCTGCATTGACCCCGGCCTCGACGATACCGCTGTTAACGAGCTGCGCGCCGCTGAGCTGGACATGCCGCCCGGCTGCCACGCTCTGGTTGTTGCTCAATTTGCCGCGAGCGCTCAGCTCAGCGGTACCAGCGGCATACACAGGGCCATCGAGGGTGACCTGCTGAGCCTTAGCGCGCAGATCGCCTGCGGCGCTGACCTGAGCCATGCGCAATTGCCCATTGGCGTCCAGCTGGATATCGCCACCGCTGGCGATCAGCTTGCCATCAAGCTTTACACCCACTCCAGCTTCTGTACCTACCAGCTTGATCGACCCGGCGTACATGCCGCCCAACGCCGAAGAGTCGATGGCCAGCTCTGGTTTGGCGGTGCCGTTGTCAGTGCGAGCAGTGGTAGCCAGTGTGCGGGCGTCGACATCGTTGCGCCCGGCAACGATGCTCAGGTCGCGGGCCTGGATCTGGGCGTTGATCTTCGCACTGCGGGTGATGATCTCGAAGCTATCGACGTTGTTGGCATTGAGCCCCGCCCCTTCGATGATGACCTGGCCTTGGTCGACCTGGTGGCGGGTCAACTGGCCATTCTCGATTACCGGTCGCCCCGTGCTCAGCGTGGCCCGGGGCGTGTTGATGAAGCCGCAACCGTCACAGGTGATGCCGTGGGGGTTGGCGACGATGACGTGTGCCCGTTGCCCTGCAACTTCGGTGTAGCCGCGCAACTGGCTGGGGTTGGTACCGTTGACTTCGTTGAGGATGGTAGTAGCGGCGCTGCCCTTCAGATTGGAGTTACCGAGGACAATGCCACCCAACTGGGTCGCCTGGGTCCGCCCGGTGGCATTGTTGAGGATGACACCCTGCTTACCGACGTTGTAATCACTGAAGCGGTTGTGCGAGAGCCCGCTACCGTTGGGCGCGGCGATGTTGACGATCGGTACGCCATTGCCCGCCCGATCAAGGCTCGTCCCCGGCGCACTGACTACGATACCTTCACCCGCCTGGGCCCATAACGGCTGCCAGAAGATGGCATTGGCCAATATGAATGCCAAGCCACGCTTGGGCAATCCGCAAAAGCGCTCACGGGGTTGAATGCTGGCCGAGCGTTGGCGGGCCAGGAAGGCGAATAGGCGAACGTCCATGTGTGCTCTCGTGAATCAGGTGTCAGATGAATAGGTCCAGGCGCAAATACACCGGGTGTTCCTTGTCGGGCAGCGCATCAGGCCGCTCCAGGCTGCGGGCGAAGGTCACGCTGGCCGCGAGGTGCTCACCCCGGGCGAACAACTCCAGCGAGTGGCTGCTGGCACGCCCATGGAAGTCGCCGTTGTAGCGATCATTGCGGATCACACCCAAGTCGTAACCCAGGCCCATGCCGTACTCGGCGACGATCGGCCGCAAGGAGGGCCAGGTGACCGGTCGACTCCAGCGCAGATCGTTGCGCCAGTAACCACCGCTGTCGCCAGACAGCGACTGGTCCTTGAACCCCCGAATCGAAGCCAAGCCCCCTAGGCTGATACGTTGCGAGCTGAACAGCACATCCTCGCTGCGCTGGCCGTTGGCCAGGCTACTGAAGCTCAGGCGCTCGCCAAGGAGCTCGAAGCCTTGGATGAAGCTGAGGGTCGCGCTGTATTTGCGATAACGCGCCACTGGCTCGCCGGGCCGCGGATGACCATTGTCCTGGGCATCGAAAGCACCGATGCCCTGCTGAATACCGAGATCGAGGTTGACGAAAGCCCTACCCAGGCGACGGCCATGATTGATGCCGAACTGCGCCTCGCTGAGGCGATTGCTGCTAGCGTCCAGACGGGTATCTTCGATGTAGTTGTTGGTACGCAGGTGGGCGATCCCGACGTTCAAAGCGGTCTTGCTGACTGCGTCGCGGTGCACAACGCGCTCGGCGCGCATTTGGTGGTTCTGGTTGTCACCGGTCTGCTTGAAGGCAAAGCTGTTGGCCCGTGCTGTTGAGCGATATTCGTTTTCGCTGTAGCTGTAGCTGAAGTTCCACCAACCCCACGGCAGGTTGTAGTACAGCACGCGGTTGTTCGAACCTTGCGTGTGATCGCTGACCACATCATGGCCCCCACGCAACACCAATTGGTCAGCCAGCCCCAGCGGGCTGTCCCATTCAAACCCCACATTGACTTGCTGCTCGCCCGTGCTGCGCTGGCCTTCATTGTTGCGCGACAGCGAGGCACGCCAAGGCTTTTGCGGTGCATTGCGTACCAACACACGACTACCACCGACCGCCTCGCCTGGGGAGAGCTCCATCTGCGCCTGGTTCGACGGCAAACGATTGAGCTGGTCGACCATCTGCTCGATCTCACGCAGATTGAGCAACTGGCCCGCCGAACCGGGAAAGGCCATGGCCAGTTCACGTTCGGACAGGCCACTGCTGTCGTCGGGGCGGAAACTTTCCAGACGCCCTTCCACGACCATCACCTGCAAATGGCCGGACGACAGGTCCTGCTGGGGCAAGTAGGCGCGGCTGGTCACCAAGCCGCGCGCCAAGTACAGGTCGGTGATGGCCTTTAGCAAAGCGTTGAGCTGAGACACGCCCAGGCATTGGCCGATGAAAGGCTTGAGCAGTGCCTGACGGTCACTGGCCGACAGGCTGTCGGCGCCTTTGAGTTCGATGGTGCTGATGTCGAAGCAGCGCACGTCTTCCGGACGCTGGGAGGGTGTGGGCTGGGCAGCCTTACCCGGCAAAGAACGCAGTTCCTCGAGTCGACGCTGTTGTTCTTCGAGGAGGCGGTTCTGCCGTTCACGGATCAAATCCTGGTCGCCCGGCGAAGCCCACACGGAGCTGACGACACTGCCAAACACGACGCACAAGACAAACCCTTGCGCGGTAAGCTGACCGCACTTCATTGACGCTTCCCTGAGTCATAGAAAATCGGGGAGCGATGTTATTTAGGTGTCACATTAGCGTCAATTTAACACCGCCCTTTTGGCGGTAAGACGGTTCTGAAATTCGGATAAGCGACTACAACGCACCAAGAGCTGGTGGGGATAAATACGGCGCTGCATCCTCCCAGCTTCGAAGCAGAGCAATGCCAAGCATTTGACCGAGAATGCAAAAAGCCCCTGAAACTCTCGTTTCAGGGGCTTTTCATGTATGGCGGAGAGATAGGGATTTGAACCCTAGGTACCCGCGAAGGTACAACGGATTTCGAATCCGTCCCGTTCGACCACTCCGGCATCTCTCCAGTGGCGCGCATCATACCAGCGATTTCGCGAAAGGCAAACCCTTCTTTGAAAAAATCCGCGTGGTATCAGGCGCTTGCGTGAACGTGTCGCTTAGAGCGGCACGCCCAGACGCTTGGCCACTTCCTCATAGGCTTCGATGACATCACCGAGGCCCTGACGGAAGCGGTCTTTGTCCATTTTCTTGCGGGTTTCCTTGTCCCACAGACGGCAGCCGTCCGGGCTGAACTCGTCGCCCAAGACGATCTGGCCGTGGAAGACACCGAACTCCAGCTTGAAGTCCACCAGCAGCAGGCCTGCGTCATCGAACAGCTTGCTCAGCACTTCGTTGACCTTCAGCGACAGCTGCTTCATGGTCGCCAGCTGCTCGGCGGTGCCCCAGCCGAAGGCGACGACGTGGGATTCGTTGATGAAGGGGTCGCCCTTCTCGTCGTTCTTCAGGAACAGTTCGAAAGTCGACGGCTCCAGCTTGATGCCTTCCTCCACGCCCAGGCGCTTGACCAGGCTGCCGGCGGCATAGTTACGCACCACGCATTCGACCGGGATCATGTCCAGCTTCTTGACCAGGCACTCGTTGTCGCCGAGCAGCTTGTCGAACTGGGTCGGAATGCCGGCTTCTTCCAGCTTTTGCATGATGAAGGCGTTGAACTTGTTGTTCACCATGCCTTTGCGATCGAGCTGTTCGATACGCTTGCCGTCGAACGCCGAAGTGTCGTTACGGAACAGCAGGATCAAGCGGTCGGCGTCGTCGGTCTTGTAAACCGATTTGGCCTTGCCGCGGTAGAGTTCTTCGCGTTTTTCCATGATGGGCTCCGCTTGCTTGAGTGGTTGGGCTAGGCGATTTCGCGCCAGTCGAGCCCATGTTCCTGATTCGCCACCTGGAGCCAGTCCGGGTCGCACCCCAAGGTGTCGACGAAGCACTGGCGGGCCAGTTGTGGCCGGTTGTTCTTGCTGCTGAGGTGGGCCAGCACCAGGTGCTGCAGGTGTTTCCAGCCCAGCTCGGCCACCAGGCTCGCGGCCTGGTGGTTGTTCAAATGTCCCTGGCTGCCGCCGACCCTAAGCTTCAGGAAGTGCGGGTAGTGCCCGCGCGCCAACATGTCACGACAGTGGTTGGCTTCGATCAGCAGGGCGTCCAGGCCTTGGTAGCGCTCCAACAGATGCATGTCGTAGGAGCCAAGGTCCGTGAGCATGCCGAAACGTCGACACCCATCACTGACCACATACTGCAACGGCTCGAGTGCGTCATGTTCGACTCGCGCCGCGCTCACTTCCAAAGCGCCGATACGCAGGCTGTCGCCACACCGGAGCAGACCAGTGGCAGGCACCGGCTTGCGCATGCCACGCAGGGTCCCCTCGCTGAGATAGACCGGTACATTGTAGCGCCGAGCCAGCAACCCCACCCCATGCACATGGTCGGCATGTTCGTGGGTCACCAGCACGGCGCTCAGTTGTGCCGCGGACACCCCGAGCAACGCCAGGCGTCGCTCGGTCTCCCGCAGGGAAAAGCCACAGTCGACCAGGATGAACGTGTCACCACTGGCGATCAGCGTGCCGTTTCCCTGGCTACCGCTTCCAAGTACCGCGAAACGCACTTAGCCCAGGTGGTCCTGAATCATGCTCAGCACGCGGCGGGCCACATCGGCCGGTGCCACAGTGTTGATGTTCTTCTCGACGGTGACCTGCACGCTTTCGCCAACCTTGCTCAGACGGACCTGATAACGCTCGGCGCGGGCCTCACGCTCTTCCTTGCTCGGCTCGCTGCCGAACAGGCGACCGAAGAAGCCAGGCTGGTCCTGCTTGTCGTCGGGTTTCTCGGACAGGTTGATGTAATAAAGGCCCAGGCTGCGGTTGATGTCCTCGACACGCCATTCGCCCTGCTCCAGGGCGCGGCCCACGCTGGACCAGGCGCGATCCAGGTCGGCGCCCAGATAAAGTACTGGGTTGCCGCTGCCGTCTTCGGCCAGGCTGACGCGGCTTGGCGCGTCGAAGTCGCGGGCGGCGAGCAGCGAGACCGAACCGCCCTTCTCGGCGCTGCGGTTCATGCTGGCCAGCATTTCGTCGACCAACAGGGCGTCAGCGCCGGTATTGGTGGAGCTGGAAGGGAAATCAGGCTCGGCGGTGCTGCCGGCCGGACGCTCGACGCTGACGACATACACTTCGGAGGTGTTGCGCTGCACGCCTGGCTCCATGCGCACACGGACACGTACTTCGCTGTCCGGGCTGCTGGAGGAACTGGCAAGACGTTGACCCAGGGACGCGGAGAGCTCGTCGAAACGCTGCCAGCTGGTATTGAATTCACCGGTCTGCGGACGCTCCTCGGCGATGCGGAAGCCGTTGTCCTCGAAGAACTGGCGCGCCACCGGCCAGACTTCCGCCGGGGAGCGCTGGGCCAGCACCCAACGGCTGCTGCCGCTGCGCTGCAGGGTGAAATCGCTTGCCTCGGCCGTGGCGGTCAACGGCTGTGGACGGGGTACCTCAAACTCGCCGGTGGCACGATCGTCGGCGACATTACGCGGGATCGGCAACAGCGGATCCAGGCGCTTGGGGTTGCTGGCGTCCGGCGGCAACTGCATCGGCGCAGTCGGGTGCGCCTGCAGGTAATCGCTGCCGCGGTCGCGGAAATAGCCGTCCTCGCCCCACAGCCAGCCGCAACCGCTGGTGCTGGAAATGATCAGGGCAAGGGTGGAGAGACCAGCCAGTCGCTTCATGCGGGGTACTTCCTCGATTAAACCAGTACGCCGGACTGGCGCAGGGCCGCACGGACTTTTTCGTGGCAGCCTTCGCTCAGCCAGGTGAGCGGCAGGCGGATGCCTTTTTGCATCAGGCCCATTTCCACCAGCGCCCACTTCACCGGAATCGGGTTGGCTTCGCAGAACAGGTCCTTGTGCAGCGGCATGAGTTTTTCGTTGATTGCGCGGGCCTTCTCGGCATTGCCCTCAAGGGCGGCCTCGCACAGATCGGCCATTTCGCGCGGGGCGACGTTGGCAGTGACGGAGATGTTGCCCTTGCCGCCCATCAGGATCAGCTCGACGGCGGTCGGATCGTCGCCGGACAAGACGATGAAGTCCTTGTCGACGCCGTCGAGGATGGCCTTGGCGCGCACCAGGTCGCCGGTGGCTTCCTTGATGCCGATGATGTTCTTGACCTTCGACAGGCGGATGACGGTCTCGGCCTGCATGTCGCAGGAGGTGCGGCCGGGTACGTTGTAGAGGATCTGCGGGATGTCGACGGCTTCGGCGATGTGCTTGAAGTGCTGGTACAGGCCTTCCTGGGTCGGCTTGTTGTAGTACGGCACGACGAGCAAGCAGGCGTCGGCGCCTGCGTTCTTCGCGTTCTGGGTCAGGTGGACGGCTTCGGCAGTGGAGTTGGCGCCGGTACCGGCAATGACCGGGATACGGTGGTTGCTGCGCTTGACGCGTTCGACCACATGCTTGATGACCAGGATGTGCTCCTCGACATCCAGCGTGGCGGACTCACCGGTGGTGCCGACAGCGACGATCGCGTGAGTGCCTTTTTCCAGGTGGAAGTCTACAAGTTTGTCGAGGCTGTCCCAATCAAGACGCCCTTGTGCATCCATGGGAGTGACCAATGCCACCATACTGCCCGCAATCATGTAACTGCTCCTGCCGGAAAAAGAGAGCGGTAATGGTACTGGCGCCATCGGCCTTGCACAAGCGAAGCAGGCGGGTGGAGCATTCCCCTTCGCACTGCTTTTCGCTACCCTTCTCCCTTTGATCGGCACAGCGTGGCCCGCCGGGCCGTCGACAATGCTCCGCGCCAGCGTCCACGACCTCGAATGCGAGCCCGGGGCCCTGCCGACAGGAGGCTTATGCCTGTCCTGTGCCGACCGCTCATCGCTTTAGGAATGCTGCATGTCCACCCCCACTGTCCGCGAACAATTCCTTGTCATCAGTGCCTTGGGTCCCAACCCCATGGAGCTGGCCAACGTTCTCAGCCGCGCCGCCTTCGACAATCGCTGCGCGGTGATCACTTCGCGCCTGACCCGCCATGGCGAGACCAGTGCCCTGGTCTTGCAGGTCGGTGGCAGCTGGGATGCCCTGGCGCGCCTGGAGGCGGTACTGCCAGGCTTGGGCAAGAAGCACGGCCTGACCCTCGACGTAGTGCGCAGCGCCGATCAGGAAGTACGCCCCCAGGCCCTGCCCTACGTGGCCTATGTCAGTGCCGCCTATCGCCCGGATATCGTCAGCGAGCTGTGCCAGTTCTTCCTCGATCACCGCGTCGAGCTCGAGAGCATGACCTGCGACACCTACCTGGCCCCGCAGACCGGCAGCAGCATGCTCAATGCCCAGTTCACCGTGATCCTGCCGGCCGGTACCCAGATCAGCTGGTTGCGCGACCAGTTCCTGGACTTCGCCGACGCCCTGAACCTGGATGCACTGATCGAACCCTGGCGCCCACAGAATCCCATGTAAGGAAGCCCACCATGGCCGTAGCACTCGACCAACCCGTCGCCGACTTCCAGGCCCAAGCCACCAGCGGCCAGTCCGTTAACCTTGCCGATCTCAAGGGCCAGCAAGTGGTGTTGTATTTCTACCCCAAGGACAGCACTCCGGGCTGCACCACCGAAGGCCAGGGTTTCCGCGACCAGCACGAAGCCTTCCGCGCCGCCAACACGGTGGTGTTCGGCGTCTCCCGCGATGGCATCAAGTCCCACGAGAACTTCAAGGCCAAGCAGGGCTTTCCGTTCGAGCTGATCAGCGACAAGGACGAGGCACTGTGCCAGCTGTTCGACGTGATCAAGCTCAAGAAGCTGTACGGCAAGGAATACATGGGCGTGGACCGCAGCACCTTCCTGATCGACAAGAACGGCGTGCTACGCCAGGAATGGCGCGCAGTGAAGGTGCCCGGACATGTGGATGCGGTGCTGGCAGCCGCCCAGGCGCTGAACAAGCCCTGATATGAGCGCTCACCTCTTCGCGACTGAACCCGCGAAGAGGTGAGCGGTTACAATATGGGCGCCACTGAAGGCTCGTGCCTTGGCCAGGCATCGAGCACGGCCTTGAACAGTGTTGCCAGCGGAATCGCGAAGAAGATCCCCCAGAACCCCCACAGCCCGCCAAATAACAGTACCGCGCAGATGATCGCCACCGGGTGCAGGCTAACCGCCTCGGAGAACAGCAGCGGCACCAGCACGTTGCCATCGAGCGCCTGGATGATCGCGTACACCGCCATCAGATAGATGAACTGGTCGCCCCAGCCCCATTGGAACAGCGCGATCAAGGTCACCGGCACGGTCACCACCACCGCTCCCACATAGGGCACCACCACCGACAACCCCACCAGCAAGGCCAGCAGCGCCGCATAGTTGAGCCCCAAGCTGATAAAGGCGATATACGTGGCAATACCGCAGATCAGGATCTCGATACCTTTGCCGCGGATGTAATTGGCGATCTGCCGGTTCATTTCATCGCCTACACGATTGAGCAGAGTACGCTGACGTGGCAGGTAGCCACCAACCCAACGGGCGATCAGCTCACGATCCTTGAGGAAAAAGAACACCAGGATCGGCACCAGCACCAGGTAGATCATTGCATTGACCAACAGCGGCAGGCTGGACAAGGAGAACGTCAGCGCCCACTGGCCGAACTTGCCGATCTCACCACGCACCGACTCGATGGCGCGCAGCACTTGCTCATCGGAGACCAGGTGCGGATAACGCTCCGGCAGCAACAGCAGCAGCGACTGCCACTTACCCAGCATGCCCGGCAGCTCGTTGAACAGCGTGATCAACTGGTGCCAGAGCAACGGAACCAGCACCAGCAGGAACACCGCCAGCGCCCCCATGAACAACGCGAACACCAGCCACACCGCCAGCCGGGTGGGAACGTGCAAACGCTCCAAGGCATTGACCAAGCCCTGCATGAGAAACGCCAGGACCATGCCGGCCAGCACCGGTGCGAGCATGCCGCCCAGGGTCAGCACTGCAGTGAAAGCCAGGAACAGCAGCACTGCCAACACCACCGCCTCCTCATCGGAGAAGTAGCGCTGCATCCAGTCTCGAAGCACTTTGAACATTAATGATCCTTGGGATAAGACTCAGGCCTTGCGCAGCCAGTAGGTGTAGACACCGGCCTCGGCGGTTTCACGAAGCAGCGTATGACCGGCGAGCTGGGCAAAAGTGCGGAAGTCGCGCTGGGAGCCGGCGTCGGTGGCGATCACCTTCAGTACCGCGCCGCTGGCCAGCCGATTGAGCTCCATCTTTGCCTTGAGCAAAGGCAAGGGGCAATTGAGCCCACTGGCATCGAGTTCGGCATCGCAGGTGGGGGTATCGATCATCCGGGCATCTCCTGGCGGGGCATCAGCATTGCAGACAAGTTCGCTAGGATAACGCCACTGGTCGCCAACGTGTGAGCCAGCTACAGTAAGGCTCTTTGATCGATGCGAGCTTCATGCATGAATCTACTGCGCCCCACCCTGTTGACGCTGGCCTGCCTGATGGCCCTTCCCGGTCACGCCGACGACCTGCCGTCACTGGGCGATGCCAGTTCCGCGATCGTCTCGCCGCAGCAGGAGCACCAACTGGGCCGGGCCTGGCTTAGCCTGCTGCGCGGCCAGGTCAACCAGCTGAACGATCCGCAGCTCAAGGACTACGTCGAGACCAGCGTCTACAAGCTGGCCGAAACCAGCCAACTGCAGGACCGCCGCCTGGAGTTCATCCTCATCGACAGCCGTGAGCTCAACGCCTTTGCCGCCCCTGGCGGGATCGTCGGGGTCAACGGCGGCCTGTTCCTCAACGCCCAGACCGAAGGCGAGTACGCCTCGGTCCTGGCCCACGAACTGGCGCACTTGTCCCAGCGCCACTTCGCCCGGGGCGTCGAGGCTCAGCAGCGCATGCAACTGCCCATGATGGCCGCGCTGCTGGCCGGTATCGTGCTGGCGGCCGGTGGTGGTGGCGACGCCGGCATCGGCGTGATCGCCGGCACCCAGGCCGCAGCGATCCAGGAGCAGCGCCGCTTCTCCCGGCAGAACGAACAGGAAGCCGACCGCATCGGTATCCTCAACCTGGAAAAAGCCGGTTACGACCCCCGCAATATGCCCAGCATGTTCGAGCGCCTGGCCCGCCAGTATCGCTATGACGCCAAGCCTCCGGAATTCCTGCTCACCCACCCGGTCACCGAATCGCGTATCGCCGACACCCGCAACCGCGCCGAACAAGCGCCCAAAGGCGGGGTCGAGGACAGCGCGCGCTACCAGCTGATCCGCGCCCGCGTCGCGCTGATCTACGAAGGCACACCAGGCCTGGCGGCCAAGCGCTTCCGTGCCCAGCTAGACGAAGACCCCACCCTCGATGCCGCGCGCTATGGCCTGGCCATCGCCCAGATCAAGGGCGGCCAGCTCAACGAAGCGCGGGCCAACCTGCAGCCGCTGCTGGCCAAGGCGCCCAACGACATCACCTACAACTTGGCGCAGATCGACCTGGACATCACCAACAATCGTCTGGCCGACGCCCAGCAGCGGGCCGAGCGCCTGCGCGCCCTGTACCCGAGCAGTTACCCACTGCAGCAGATACGGGCCGACCTGTTGATCAAGCAGAATCGCCCTGCCGAGGCGGAAAAAGTCCTGGATGACCTGATCAAACGCCGACCGGACGATCCGGATGTCTGGTACGACGTCGCCGAAGTGCGCGGATTGTCAGGCAACACCATCGGCCTGCACCGGGCACGCGCCGAGTATTTCACCCTGGTCGGCGACTTCGACCAAGCCATCCAGCAACTGGACTACGCCAAGCGCCGCGCAGGCAGCAATTTCCCACTGGCCTCGCAGATCGATCAGCGCCAGCGGGAAATCATGGAGCAGCAACGGATGGTCAAGGAGATGATGGGCCGCTAAGGCCCAAGGGGGCGCTTTGCGCCCCTGGGCAATGCGGGTCAGGCGTTGCCGGAAAGCTTCAAGCGCGCTGCCTGGGTGAAATCAAGCATGCGATTGAGCGGTTTGATCGCTTTGGGCACCAGCGCAGGATCCACGAAGATCTCGTTGCTGCCCTTGCGCAGGCAGTCGAGGGTGCGCTCCAGGGTGTTCATGGCCATCCACGGGCAATGGGCACAGCTACGGCAGGCCGCACCGTTACCCGCGGTGGGCGCTTCGACGAACTCCTTGTCTGGGCACAGCTGCTGCATCTTGTAGAAGATGCCGCGGTCGGTGGCGACGATGAACGTCTTGTTCGGCAGCGTCTGGGCTGCCTTGATCAGCTGGCTGGTAGAGCCCACCGCGTCGGCCAGTTCGATCACCGCCTCCGGCGATTCCGGATGGACGAGGATCGCCGCGTCCGGATACAACGCCTTCATGTCGGCCAACTGGCGCGACTTGAATTCCTCATGCACGATGCAAGCGCCATCCCACAGCAGCATGTCGGCACCTGTTTGCTTCTGGATGTAGCGCCCCAGGTGCTGGTCCGGGCCCCAGATGATCGTCTCGCCGTTGTCCATCAGGCTCTCTACGATCTCCAGCGCGCAGCTGGAAGTCACCACCCAGTCTGCCCGCGCCTTCACCGCCGCCGAGGTATTGGCGTAGACCACCACGGTGCGCTCCGGGTGCTGGTCGCAGAAGGCCGAAAACTCCTCCACCGGGCATCCCAGGTCAAGGGAGCAGGTCGCTTCCAGCGTCGGCATCAGCACGCGTTTTTCCGGGGTGAGGATCTTGGCGGTCTCACCCATGAAACGCACGCCTGCCACTACCACGGTACTGGCGGGATGGTTCTTGCCGAAGCGAGCCATTTCCAGGGAGTCGGACACACAGCCGCCCGTTTCCTCGGCCAGCGCCTGGATCACCGGGTCGCAATAGTAATGGGCCACCAGCACGGCGTTCTGGGCCTTGAGCTCGGCAGCGATGGCCGCACGGTAATCGGCCTCCTGCTCGGGCGTCAGCGGGTTGGGCTGCTTGGCATCAAGATGGGCTTGAACCAACAGGCGTTCGGAAATCTGGGTCATGATCGCTGAACCTGCAGGCGCATGTGCGCGTCAGTCGAGTGTATCACCCGGCCCTGGCAGATCGGCTAAAGGGTGCCGGATGGCCGAGCGACCATCGGGACCCATCTGCGGGCGCGGACTATTATCGGAGGCCGAAGGCTACAGACAATCGCGCCAATTCAAAAGCCTTTTTTACGCCCCCAGGCCAGGGCCGACGGGGTGTCTGCACTGGCCTGGGCGAACGCATCTCACCCTTGTGACGACAGCGCCGCCAGATGAGCGCCTACCAGCACACCGAACTCCGTCAGCGTCATCTTCCTGCCGTTGAAGTCGACGATACCATCGGCATAATTCAGGCTGGAGATCACGTCATCGCCCTGCACAGTTCCCATGCCACTCTGCAACGCCATCATGCCGACCATCTCCCCCGCCTGACGCGACTGCATCGCGATGGCCTGGGCATCCGTCTGGCCGTCCAGCAAGGCCTGCAGGGTCGCCAGATCCCCGAGCATCGGCTTGGAGACGGACAGCTTGCTTTGCAGGCGGCTGACCATCTGCTCGCCTACCTGGGTCGGTGTCAGATCGAACGAGGGCGGATTGGCCAGGTCCACCGCCAGACTGAAACGACTCTCGCCGTTAGCCGTTTTGAATGACAACTCCTCCAATGCGACCTGCGGTTTGGCTGCGAGCATTCTCTGCAAGTCCGCCTGAACCTTCGCCCGCTCTTGCGGCGTCATCTCGAACGATGGCTGCGCCTCTCCCCGGGCCGCGCTTTGCTGCAGTTGCGGCATGCGGGTCTGGTACCAAGCGATCAACCCCTGCATTGCCGGGATGTCTACGGATTTCATGCTCCAGATCATCCGCCCGCTGCCCACCGCGCGTCCGGCGTAGGTAATGTCGGCGACCTTGTACTCCAGGCGTCCGGACAGCTTGTCTTCGCCCTCGGCGTCATAGCGATTGTTCTGCTCCAGGCCTTTGAGCACCAGGACTTCCTGCTTGTCGCCCAAGGTCACTTGGGTTTCGGCCAATGTCATGTCCAGATTGCCGACATAGATCATGTCATGGCCGGTGCCTTTCAGATCGCCAGCGACCTTGAAGCCGTTGAGCAGCACTTTGACCGGAGGCTGGTCGTCACCGACCAGATTCAGCGCCAGTCGCTCGGCCTTGCCGTCGACCCGCATCGATTGGCCGTCACGATCCCCCCGCAGCAGCAGGCGCATGCCGGAGAAATCGAGACTGTTGCCGTCATCTTCGCTGAACTTGACAGGGGCCAGGCGGATGTCGCTGGACAAGCTGCCGTCATAGCCCAAGCTGACCTGGCTGGTGATCGGCGCCTGTTCGCCGGCGGCGGTGTACCAAGACGCGGTAGCATCGTCCTTGTCCAACTGACTGTTGCTGGTGGCCAGGACCGGCGCCAGATTCAGGGATTTGACCCGCGACCAGGGGAACGGGCCATGTTCGATTCGGTCGGTCACGCCCAAGTCGAAGCTCAGCGGCTCGCCTTCGCCTAGCCAGAGGTCTTTGGCTTTGATCCGGTAGTGCGCGGTACTGGTGAAGAAGTGCTGATCCAACGAGACCAGTTCCAAGGTCATGCTGCCCCCGGTACCGGCGACCGCTTTCTTCAGTTGCTCGTTGCCCAGGGCAATGGAACGCTCCAGCTCTGCGGGCAATTGCTTGCCCGTGTACCAGGCGCCGCCGGCGGTGACGGCGGCGATGACGACGGCCAGGCCGCAGAGAATGCCTACTGATTTCTTCATGAATAAGACCGATTGCTGTCCATAGGAGGCTGATACGCGGCACCCAGCGCCACGCGGGGAGCCAAGATTATCACTGCCCGCGAAGGGACGCCTGGGCGCGCGATCTTTGCATCGCTGCAATGTAAAGTTTTACGAACACAATAATCGACATAGCGACGGTAACATTCCAAAAAACGACCACTCATCTGGATAAACCGTCGATAAACCTTCATCAAAGTTACATCTTGTCACGTTTCACTTGACACCATCCCGCCCTTCGATTTTTATTTTCACCACCCGCCCAGCGCCCCACAAACGAAGAAGAACAGCGCCGCCATCATGACTTCAGTCCGCCCGCCACCTTCGACGTTTTAGGCCCTGCCAGCCCGACACAGGCGTCTCTCGCGCCCATATCCGCTCCGACAAAAAAAGGTGAACAACATGGAGCCCACCCGCTCGCTCTTGCCGTGCCTGTCACACACCGTGCCCGTCTCCCAGTCCCAGGAGCGTTGCCAGCATGCAGCCTGACCACAGCACTCACGGCACCGCCCAACTGAGAAAGTCCCTGCGTCTGTGGCACGTGGTCATCATCGGCCTGGCCTACCTGACGCCGATGACCGTGTTCGACACCTTCGGCATCGTCTCCGGCCTCACCGCCGGGCATGTCCCAAGCGCCTACATCCTGGCGCTGGCCGGCATTCTGTTCACCGCACTGAGCTACGGCACGCTGGTACGCCGCTTCCCGCAATCCGGCTCGGCCTACACCTACACCCAACGCGCCATCAACAAGCACGTGGGCTTCCTGGTGGGCTGGGCCTCACTGCTGGATTACCTGTTGCTGCCGATGATTAACGCCTTGCTGGCCAAGCTGTACCTCTCGGCGATGTTCCCGGAAGTCCCTGAATGGGTATGGGTCGTGGGGTTCGTCACCCTGATCAGCCTGATCAACATGCGCAGCATCAACTTGGTGGCAAGCTTCAACACCCTGTTCGTCGGCGTGCAGATCGTGATCATGACGGTGTTCGCGTACCTCTGCGTGCGCGGCCTGAGCCAGGGTGAAGGGCTGGGTACCGCCTGGACCCTGCAACCGTTCGCAGACGACCAGACCCACCTCAACGCCCTGGTCGCGGGCGCGACCATCCTGTGCTTCTCGTTCCTGGGGTTCGACGCGGTCTCCACCCTGTCGGAGGAAACCCGCAATCCCGAGAAGGTCATCCCACGCGCGATCTTCCTCGTGGCCCTGATCGGCGGCTTGATGTTCATCCTCATGTCGTTCTTCATCCAGGCGTTCTTCCCGACCATGGAGCGTTTCCATGACCAGGAAGCGGCCCTGCCGGAAATCGCCCTGTACGTCGGCGGCATGCTGTTCCAGTCGATCTTCATCGTCTGCACCGTGATCAACACCATCGCCTCGGGCCTGGCATCGCAGACCAGCGTCTCGCGCCTGCTGTATGTGATGGGCCGCGATAAAGTCATCCCCCAGGGCCTGTTCGCACGCCTGCACCCCCGCTATAAGACCCCGGTGCTGAACATCGCCGTGGTCGGTCTGATTTCCCTGTCGGCGATCTTCTTCGACTTGGTGACGGCCACCTCGATCATCAACTTCGGCGCGCTGGTAGCCTTCAGCTTCGTCAACCTCTCGGTGATCATCCACTGCTACCTGCGCGAGGGCCTCAACAAGGGGCTGGCGAACAAGCTGAAATACCTGGTGTTGCCAACCATCGGTTTCTGCATCATTGCCATGCTCTGGCTGAACCTGAACGTGGATTCACTGCTGTTCGGCGGCGTCTGGGCCGCGTGCGGCGTGCTATATCTAGCCTGGTTGACCAAGGCGTTCAGGGTCGCGCCGCCGACCTACCTCGCCGAATGAGACTGCCTGTCGACGACGCCCGCGCTTGATCGCGGGCGTTGTCCTTGATGAGAAGGAAAGCTCCCATGTTCCTGCGCCGCCTCTCCATCCAATGGAAGATCACTCTCCTTGCCGGCTTGTGCCTGCTGACCATCGTCGTGCTGCTGGTAGCCACCTCGCTGTTCCAGGCCAAGCGCAGCGCGGTTCAGGTCTTCCAGGCCAACACCGAACTGCTCGACCAAAGCGCGCGCCTGCGCCTGCAGGCCCACGCCGAAAGCCAAGCCTTGCGCGTGCAACGCTATTTCATGGATGCCTACCAGTACGGCAACGGCTTCGCTCGCCTGGTGCAGGCGCTTCGGGAACGCGGCGGCGAAGACCTGCGTGCCGAACTCGTCAAGCAAGCCCGTCAGGCGCTGGCCGGCAACCCGGATCTGATCGGTCTGTACCTGGTGTTCCAGCCCAACGCCCTGGATCGACAGGACGCCCGCTTCGTCGGCCAGGATGCCAGCGGTAGCAACGATATCGGCCGCTACTCGTTCTACTGGTCCCAGCCGAGCCCTGGCACCCTCGAATCCGAGGTCATGCCTGAGTCCATGCTGGCCGACACCAGCACCGCAGCCAACGGATCCCCCTACAACCGCTGGCTGACCTGCCCTCTGGAGACCGCTAAAGCCTGCGTGTTGGACCCTTACTTCGACGAGGTCAGCGGTCACCAGGTCCTGATGACCAGCATTGCCTTGCCCTTGTTGGAAAACGGCAAGGTGATCGGCGTGGTCGGCCTGGATATCGGCCTGGACAACCTACAGCAATTGAGCCTGGCCGGGCGCCAGGAGCTGTTCGACGGTCAAGGTCAAGTCAGCATCGTCAGCCCCGCCGGCCTGTTGGCCGGGCACAGCCAGGACAGCGCCCAGCTGAGCAAGACACTGGAACAGGCCTTTGGGGATCAAGCCGGCGAACTCGCCGGGCCGATGCGTGCCGGCCAGGCCGTGGAGCGCCTCGATCACGGCTTGATGCGCATCTCGCGCCCCTTCGCGCCGATCCCGCAGGCCGAAGCCTGGCAAGTGCTGCTGGAACTGCCGGAGGCTGTTCTGCAAGCACCTGCGGTCGCCCTCAACCAGCGCCTGGACGCACACAACCAGACCGCCAACCTTACCAGCCTGCTGGTTGGCCTGGCCGCCGCCGTGCTGGGCCTGCTGCTGGTGTGGCTGACAGCCCGTGGCGTGACCCGGCCGATCCTTGCCGTGGCCGAGCGCCTGCGTGACATCGCCAGCGGCGAAGGCGACCTGACCCGACGCCTGGACTACACCCGGGAGGATGAACTGGGCCAGTTGAGCGGTTGGTTCAACCGCTTCCTCGACAAGCTCCAGCCGGTGATCGCGCAGGTCAAAGGTTCGTTGCAGGACGCCCGCGGCACCGCCGACCAGTCCGCAGCCATCGCCAGCCAGACCAGCGGCGGCATGCAGCAGCAGCAACGGGAAATCGAACAGGTGGCCACTGCCGCCAACGAAATGAGCGCCACCGCCCAGGACGTTGCCCGTAATGCCTCCCAGGCGGCCCAGGCCGCGCGCGGCGCCGACCAGGCCACCCATGAAGGCCTGGAACTGGTGGCCGTCACCCGCCAGGCCATCGACCAGCTGGTGAGCGACATGGACAACGCCATGAATCAGGCACGCGCACTGGCCGGGCGTAGCGAGCAGATCGGCTCGGTGCTCGAGGTAATTCGCTCGATTGCCGAACAGACCAACCTGCTGGCGCTCAATGCCGCCATCGAAGCCGCGCGCGCTGGCGAAGCCGGGCGCGGCTTCGCGGTAGTCGCCGACGAAGTGCGCAGCCTGGCCCAACGTACCCAGGTTTCGGTGCAGGAGATCCGCCAGGTCATCGAGGGGCTGCAACAAGGCACCCACGATGTGGTCGGCGCGATGCACGAGGGCCAGCGCCAGGCCCAGGACAGCGCCACACGCATGGAGCAGGCGCTGCCCGCCCTGCAAAGGATCGGCGAGGCAGTGGCGGTGATCAGCGATATGAACCTGCAGATCGCCTCGGCCGCCGAAGAGCAGAGCGCCGTGGCTGAGGAGGTCAATCGCAACGTAGCCGGCATCCGCGATGTCACCGAGTCGCTGTCCGGACAGGCCGACGAATCGGCCCGTATCAGCCAGGCATTGAATCGCCTGGCCAATCAACAACAGGCCTTGATGGAACAGTTCAAGGTCTGAAGCCCCACGACGGGGACGACACTTAAAAGGATGGCTGCCCTTGGGGCAGCCTTGATGGAGCCCCACGATGGGAAAACCGTTTTTCGACCTGACCAGCGAACAAGGCGTGCTACGCCTGTCCATCGCGGTCACCCTGTTCATCGCCTTGATCGGCATCGCCTTCGGCCTGGCGTCAGGCTCGTTCTCGATTGTCTTCGATGGTGTCTACTCACTGGTCGATGCCAGCATGAGCGGACTGTCGCTGGTGGTGGTCAAGCTGATCACCTCCCACGCACGGGCCGAGCGCATGTCACGCAAGCTGCGCGAGCGCTTCACCATGGGCTTCTGGCACCTCGAACCCATGGTTCTGGCGCTAAACGGCATCCTGCTGACTGGCGTTGCGCTCTATGCCTTGATCAACGCCGCCAGCAGCCTGCTCGAGGGCGGGCGGGACCTGGAGTTCGGCGTGGCACTGGTGTACGCCGTGGTGACTGTTTGCGCGTGCCTGGCGATCGCCATCGCCGAGGCCCGTGCCAACCGCAAGATCGGCTCGGACTTCGTGCGCATGGACGTCAAAGGTTGGGTGATGTCAGCCAGCATCACGGCGGCGCTGCTGGTGGCCTTTTGTGTCGGCTACCTGGTACAGGGCACCCAATGGGCCTGGATCTCCCCCTACATCGACCCGGCGGTGCTGGCGCTGGTCTGCCTGGTCATCATCCCGCTGCCGATGTCGGTAGTCCGCCAGGCGCTCTCGGAAATGTTCCTGGTGACCCCTGGCGACCTGAAGCAACACGTGGACGATGTCGCCCAAGCCTTCGTCGCCCAACACGGCCTGCAGTCGTATCGGGCCTACGTGGCCAAGGTCGGCCGCTCGCGGGAAATCGAACTCTACTTCATCGTACCGGCCACCATGGCTGCCAGGACCATCGCCGAGTGGGATGCCCTGCGCGACGAGATCGGCAACGCCATCGGCGGCGAAGGTCCGGACCGCTGGCTCACGGTGGTGTTCACAGGCGATCCGGAATGGGCTGAATAGCATCAGCCCTTTGCCACCATGGCAAGCAAGCCCTTCAGAGAGATGGAAACGCCTTGACGAGGCCTTCCTGCAGGCTTTCCAGGCCTGGGCGGGCGTAGCCCTCGGTGCTGCGCTCGATGGACCAGGCCTTGTCCAGGTGAATCTGCTCCGGTGTGACCGGCACCGGGTCGGCGATCCCGAAACTGGAGTAGTAGTCCTGGAATTTGAACTCCCACTGCGGGTAGCGCTTCATGCACAACCACTGGTTCGGCACGCCGTAGGAGTCCGCGACGATCAGGCCGTGCAGGCTCGTCGACAAGACGAACTCGCACGACGCGATCTCCTCGAGCACCTGCTTGACCGGTGAGAACACATCGATCACTCGCGCCCCCGGGATCAACGACAGCAGGCTGGCGATTTCAGGCGAATTGCGATGATTGATATGCGGGATGATGCCTACCCGAATGGTCTTCAACGCCGGCTTCTTGACCAATGAAGAGGCCAACAAGCCCGGGTCACCCAGGACCGGCTGGCCCTTCAGGCCCTTTATCTGTTCCAGGCACTTGCGACCACGGACCGCGTGATAGTGGTGGTGACCGGAAAACACATCGCCCGGCGTGCTGGAGCCGGTACCCCAGACATGCAACTTACGACGAAACCCCCACGTCTTGGCCTTCTTTTCACGGGCCAGGATACTGCCGATGGCGATCATTTCCGCATCTTTGACCGGGCTGTGCACCACCTTGCGCCCAGAGACGAACTCCACGGTCAAAGCGGACAAATAATCACCAAAGTTCTGTTTGCCAGCATCGTCGCGCCCACTGCCACGACTCCAGAAAAGTTTGATCGGTTTCATGCCCGGGTAAATCCTCTCGCTCGCGGTACTTCGCTCGCGCCAACAGGACAGCGAAAACAGCGTGTTTATTTGGCGGGCAATATATAGGAATTGACTTATTGATTGGAGCGCCTTCGAGCTGTTAATACCCTGCGCGCAATACAATTGCGCAATATCCCTTCTTATCTCATGGATATACGTTGACGTTATTTTCACGCCCACTCCGCTAGCGTCGCAGCCTTTCCGGCAGCCGGTCCCCTTGGCTGCCATCGAGTTTCAACGAGGCACACGTGGCAAGCACTACATCCCCAACGATTCGCAAAGGCATGGACTGGGCCGGGCTGGGCTGGCTCCTGCTGTTCTTCTGGTATTTCTCCGGCGTCACCCAGGCACTGCTCATGTTCAGCGGCACGACCGGCTTCTCCGGGTTTCGCGATGCGCTGTTTCTGAGCACCCTGTGGCTTGCCCCGGTCCTGCTGCTGCCCCGCCACACTCGCCTCATCAGCGCGCTGATCGGTTTGGTGCTGTGGGCGGCTTCGCTAGTGGGCCTAAGCTACTTCGGGATTTACCGCCAGGAATTTTCCCAGAGCGTCATCTTCGTGATGTTCGAGTCCAATACCGCCGAGGCCGGTGAATATTTCAGCCAGTATTTCAGCCTCTGGCTGTGCCTGGGCCTGGTGCTGTACACCCTGGTCGCGGTAGCCCTGTTCAAACGTGTCCGGCCAGTCACTCTCCCGTTACGCAGCCGGATCCCATTGGTCATCCTGCTGTTGGCGGCCAATCTGGTGTTCCCCTTCTACAAGCAATTGGTGACTCAGCAACGTACGTTCGCCGAAGCAGTGGAAAAGGTTCAGCAGCGCATGGAGCCGGCGGTGCCTTGGCAACTGGTGGTCGGCTACCAGCAGTACCGTCAGCAACTGGACAACATGCAGAAGCTGCTGGAGCAGAACGCAGCCCTGCCGCCGCTCAAAGACCTCAAGGACAGCAGCGGCGACGCGCCGCGCACCCTGGTGCTGGTACTGGGCGAGTCCACCACCCGTGAACACATGCATCTGTACGGCTATGGCCGGGATACCACGCCGGAACTCGACGCTCTGGCCGCCAACGACAAGAACCTCAGCGTATTCCGCAACGTGGTGTCGCCACGCCCTTACACCATCGAGGTGATGCAGCAGATCCTGACCTTCGGCGACCAGAAGAACCCAGACCGCTTCCTCACCGACCCGTCGCTGATCAACCTGATGAAACAGGCCGGTTACAAGACCTTCTGGATCACCAACCAGCAGACGATGACCAAGCGCAACACCATGCTGACCACGTTCTCCCAGCAAACGGATGTGCCGGTCTACCTGAACAATCAGCGCAACCAGAACGCCAGCCAGTACGACGAAGTGGTGCTCGCCCCCTTCGAGAAAGCGCTGCAGGACCCAGCCGAGAAGAAGTTCATCATCGTCCACCTGCTCGGCACGCATATGGACTACCGCTATCGCTATCCGGATGCCTACGACCACTTCAAGGATAACCAGGGCGTGCCGGGGGTCCTGACGCCGGACCAGGTGCAGACTTACAACTTCTATGACAACGCGGTGCGCTACAACGACTATGTGGTCTCGAGCTTGATCAAACAGTATTCGGCCACCACCCCCAACGGTTTCTTGCTGTACCTTTCCGACCATGGTGAGGACGTCTACAGCTCCGGCAACCACGACCGCCTGGGGCGCAACGAAGGCGCACCGACCCGGCCGATGTACACCATTCCGTTCCTGCTCTGGACTTCGCCAAGCTGGCAGGCTGCACACCCGCGCGACCTGCAGGCCATGACCGACCGGGCCTACAGCAGCTCCCATCTGATCCACACGCTGTCCGACCTGGCAGGTCTGAGCTACGACCGTTACGAGCCCGCCAAGAGCCTGGTAAGCCCACAATTTGTCGTGGCACCCCGCTGGATCGGCGACCCCTACAGCAAGAACGGGCTGCGTGAGTTCGATGCCTTGCCTACGGACAAGACCGACAAGACACAGCAGACCGTGACCAGCGCCAAGGTGCAGCCGGACAAGACCTGAAGCACGCCCTCCCCCAAACAAAAAGCCGGTGCCTGGACGATCCAGACACCGGCTTTTTGTTTTTGAGGCCGTCTGTAGGTAAGCGCCATCTAGTTTATGAGTTTTTTTCCGACAATTTGCAAAGCATGACTACCAAGCCATACAAAATGACGAGAAAAACTGTCTTTTTGACGACCATACAACCCTCTAAATAGAGACGCATAACGAAATTTGTCGCGTTTTTCGCGCAAACGTTGGCCTACATTATGACAGGTCAAAAAACACACAATCATTCCAAAAAAGAATGATGTCTTGCCTAAAGGTCGTTTGTTCCAATGTCATTTGCAGACCGATACTGATCTCGATCAATAAAACCCGCGATTGCACAGGAGACACCGCACGGTTGACGACCGGCTCAACGCGCAGTGGGCCTTGCTGCTCGGCCAGCCTCGATCGCAGGCGCTACCAGAAAACAAAAACAAATCCAAAAATGAACGCAGGTCAAAAGGTTGCCCATGACCCATTCCAATAAAAACGCGAGTTCGGCTACCACCAGCAACACCTCCGGTCACCTGAAGAGAACCCTGAACAGCCGCCACCTGAACATGATTGCCATTGGCGGCTCCATCGGCACCGGGCTCTTCGTTTCCTCTGGCGCCACCATTGCGCAATCCGGCCCCGGCGGCGCACTGCTCTCCTTCGCGATCATCGGCTTGATGGTCTACTTCCTGATGACCAGCCTGGGCGAGCTTGCCGCCTGCATGCCGGTCAGCGGCTCGTTCGCGACCTACGCCTCGCGCTACGTCGACGAAAGCTTCGGTTTTGCCTTGGGCTGGAACTACTGGTACTCCTGGGCCGTGACCATTGCGGTCGACTTGGTGGCCGTGCAGATCATCATGTCCTACTGGTTCCCCGACACGCCCGGGGTGATCTGGAGCGCCCTGTTCCTGGGCCTGCTCTTTGCCTTGAACGTCGCCTCCGTACGCTTTTTCGGCGAGACGGAATTCTGGTTCGCCCTGATCAAAGTCATCACCATCATCGCGTTCATCTTCATCGGCGTGTTGATGCTGCTGGGCATTCTCGATGGTGGCCAGGACGGTGGCGCGCACCTGTGGCAGATCGGCGATGGCCCGATCGCCGGCGGCCTGCCTGCACTGATCGGCGTGGCCATGATCGTCGGCTTCTCGTTCCAGGGGACCGAGTTCGTCGGCATCGCAGCCGGGGAAACCGAAAACCCTGGGCGCAACATTCCCAAGGCCGTCCGCCAGATCTTCTGGCGCATCCTGCTGTTCTACGTCTGCACCATTATCGTGATCGGCCTGCTGATCCCCTACACGGACCCACGCCTACTCAAGGATGGGCTGTCCGACATCACCATCAGCCCGTTCACCTTGATCTTCGAGAAAGCCGACATGCTGGCTGCTGCCGCCCTCATGAACGCGGTCATCCTCACCTCCGTGCTGTCGGCCGGCAACTCAGGGATGTACGCCTCGTCGCGCATGCTCTACAGCCTGGCTGTCGAGCGCAAGGCTCCGGCACTGTTCGCCAAGCTCACCCGCTCGGGTACGCCGGTCTGGGCGTTGCTCGCCACCACAGTGGTGGCGGGACTGTGCCTGCTGAGCTTCCTGTTCAGCCCCGGCAAGCTCTACCTGTGGCTGTTGAATACCTCCGGGATGCTGGGGTTCATCGCCTGGCTGGGCATCGCCATCAGCCACTATCGCTTCCGACGCGGCTACAAGCTGCAGGGCAACAGCCTCGACAAGCTCCCGTACGTTTCGAAGTTCTTCCCGTTCGGGCCGTTCTTTGCCTTCGCCCTGTGCATGGTCGTCATGCTGGGTCAGAACTACCAGGCCTTTATCGGAGATCGCATCGACTGGGTAGGTGCGGCTGCGACTTACATCGGCTTGGTGCTGTTCGCGGTGATGTGGTACGGCCACAAGTTGATCACCCGATCGCGCATTGTCCGCTACCGGGAAATGGACTTCAGCGTGATCGAAACCAGACGCAAGCACGACGAACGAAAAGCCCAGAGCAACTTGGATGGCGTTGCGCTAGGCCAACAGGTCTCGGCCTGAACCACCAAGGCGCCGAGCACCTGCCCGGCGCCTTGTTGCCTTGAGCGAATGCCCACTACCGCGTAGGACCAACGATGAGCACCGATTTCAGCAAATCCTTCTACGAAGCCTCCGTCGCACGCGCTTCATATCCCGTCCACTCGGGCCGCACCGATACCCGGGTGTGCATCCTCGGCGGCGGCCTGGCCGGCCTTTCGACCGCCCTGGGGCTTGCCGAACGCGGCGTCACTGACGTGGTGGTGCTGGAGTCGCAGCAGGTAGGGCATGGCGCCTCAGGGCGCAACGGGGGGTTTGTATTCGGCGGCTACAGCCTGGGCAACGCGGACCTGCTGGCCACTCTGGGCGCCACCGAAGCACGCAGGCTGTACCAGCTGACAGTCAACGCCGTCGACCTGATCCGCACGCGTGCCCGCCAATACGCCATCAACTGCGACCTGGTCGACAAAGGCGTGATCCTCGCCAACTGGTTCAACGATCCGGCCCGCCTGGAAAAACCGCGCCAATTGATGAAGCAGGCCTACGGCGTTGAGTGGGAATGCATTTCTGCCGGCGAACTCAAGGAAATGCTCAACACCGACCGCTACTACGGTGGGCTGCTGGAGCGCAACGCATTCCACTTTCACCCTCTGAAGTATGTGTGCGGGGTGGCACGCACTATCACCGACCTCGGCGCGCGCCTGTTCGAACACTCCCCCGTGCTCGGCATTGAAAAGCGCTCAGGCAAGTACGTGTTGCGGACCGCAGGCGGTGAAGTGCATGCAGAAGAAGTGGTGTTCTCAGGTGGCGGCTACGCACGAGGCGTCTATCGCCCCGTCGAACGCGCGGTACTGCCGATTGCCACCTACGTGGTTGCCACCCAACCCCTGGGGGCGCGACTGAAGGACGCCATTGCCTGCGAATCGGCTGTCTATGACACCCGCTTTGCATTCGATTACTACCGCCCCCTGCAAGACACCCGCATCCTGTGGGGCGGGCGCATCTCCATCCTCGATCGCGGGCCCGAGGCCATCGCCAAGCTGCTCAAGACGGACCTGGTCACGGTCTACCCTCAGCTCGAGGATGTAGAGATCGACTATTCCTGGGGCGGCCTGATGAGCTATGGGCGCCACCAGATGGCCCAGATCGGCCAGGATGACAATGGCATCTGGCACGCGGTCGGCTTCGGTGGCCACGGCATGGCGCCAACCACGGTTGCCGGCGAAGTACTCGCCGATGCCATTGCGCGCAGGCTTCCTGTGCCAGAGGGCTTTGGGCAGTTCGGCCTGACCCGCACCTTCGGCCTCGCTGGCCTCGTGGCCGCCCAGGCGACCTATACCACCTACCAGGCCATCGATGCCTTCGATGCCCGACGCCTGAACAAATGAAACCGAGCGCGTTTCGCCAGCTGACTAACGCGTTTTTCTGAGCAGGGTTGCCTTGAACCTGCGCAGATTGTTCATCACCGGACGCAAGAGCCGACTTCTATCCAGGAAGGACAGCTCATGCAAATCGGTGCGCGAAGGACGTTGATAGCCAAGGTTCCGGGTGAAATAGAACGCCCTTAGATCCTTGTTCGTGTGGATCAACGTGTTGAGGGCTGCGTCGTAATGCATAGGCCCGCCGTCGGGGTGACCCGGCGGCCGTTGCAGGATCTGGAACAAAAAATCCCTCAACCGTTCGATGCATCGGCCGTTCACTGCATAAAAGTGGGACAGGTGGATGGGACGATCGACCACCTGCCAGCCCGGCACATTGGCTTCCTCCTCGAACGGATGCCCGAAGTAGACGATGTCCCACTCCATCCCCTGCAGGGACTCGATCGCTTGTTTGCCGTACTGGGCGATGCGCCTGGAAAACTGGATATCGTCCTCCAGAATGAGGATGTTGTTCACTTTTGATCGGATGGCGTCTTCCAATATCCCGAGATGGCTCAGAAAGCACCCCCTCGCCCCAGCACTTGGGAAGCCCTCCCCCTCGCTGGGTGTAACCGCGTCGAAAAAGCCTATTTTTTCAAAATCGATACTGAAACCGTGACGGGCGAACTCTTGCATGGTTTCCATGCGGCGATCATTTCGAGAAGGGATGTTGATGATTCGGGTGCGATCAAAGTAGTCGATCACATTCATCCAGAGGCCCTCGGCGCAGGGGTCAGAGCGATTGGATCTGAGTATAGGAGACTTCGATCGAACCACCACGGGGCGGCGAGACAACCTGAGGCAGGCTGTCATTAGGTTTAATTCTGCAAGGCTATATAACAAAATGCTTGGCGCAAAATAGCTAATCATCAACACTCATTTTGATAGTCCTCTGAAAAGCCAGCCAAGTGATCGGTAACTTCAACAACCTCTTCATGCTGCGCGTGCGCGAAACCGCCACCGCCGAGCTGATCACCAATCACCGACCGAAGGTGCAGATCGACAACAGCACCCAGCAAGCAGTGCGAACGATTTCAAACTGAATGATTCATGCAGCTGACCAGTGTGCCGATGATCGAGCCTGCACACGTCGTTGGTCTGTCCAAGGGCAATGCTTCAGCCAACGTATACTTTGCAAAATCTCCCTCTACTCGAGCATGAGTGTGAACTTCCACAGACGACCGTCTTGAGAAAACTCCGCGTGCAACGTCGAGCCAAACTTTTTATAGCGCACCCAAGGTCGTATATAGCCCAACAAGCCATCCATCTTGTCGCCACCCTGGCTATCTGGCGGGCCAAGGGTCTCGACTAGGTCATCCCGCGTCCATTCGCAAGCAGGCTGATCAAGGATATCTCCCCTGAACGGGGTATACCCTTCATGCCGCTGGACGAAGAGATGAATCTGATTGAGCTTTTGCGATCTCTTTTTCTCAAACAGCCCCGGCAGTTCCGGGGCAATGTTTATTCAAGCGTGCCAGAAACCTAGGTTAGTTATTCATACTTAAAGTCGATTTTTATCTTCATACTGCGCAGGCAGAGCTCGACAATACAGACTTTCCATGGCTTACCTTCCGCATAAAGCCCATATGACTCGAAGAAATTTCTAAGCCGAACAAAAAGATAAAGCAAGTCACTATCCACCTTCGCACTACTTGGCAAAAACCATTTCTTGGTTCCAGAAGGACCCAAATAATCAAATAACAACTTACAGTGATCACCCTCCGGAGAAAGTTCGGCCTCTACCAGTACCACCTCGGCATCAGCAGGAGAGATCGCAACCAAAACCTCACCAATGCCCTGATAAATCTCATCATCCACACTCATATCCCACCCGGAGAATTGACAAAAGCTTCTCTTATTGGGCGTTCCGAACCTATCTGATAAGTCACAGTAAATTCCTCAGGTCTTACAGACCCGCCTGCGTACACCGGTTCATTTTTTACACCTACCGACTTTCCTTCTTTAAGCGCAGACGCCCATTGGTTCTCCAAGGTCTTCCAAGCGCCCTTATTGAGATTCCCATTCATAGGCAGCAAGTTTAGACGTTCGCCAGGGCCGTTGAATATGCTGGCGATAAAGTGACCACCCTCATCACCATCAATGCCACATTTGCCAGCCACGCACTGCTGATAAGTATTTCGATCATTCTTAGTCAGCGAGAGATTGGACTCAACTTTCACAACACGCCCAAGACTATCTGTTTGATAGGTCTTGTTTCCATCCACCTTATAAATAGTGTTCGGTTCTGGTTTATGGAGCTCCTTAGTCCATGAGCCTTTGCCACCAGAGCTAACTTCTACTTCGCGCAGAGCGTGACCAGTCCCTTTTGGACCAACCTAAACTTACAAACTACGTCCAAAACTCCTTCCCATCCGAGTCTATCCATACAACCCCAGCGGGGGCCTCTGTGATAAACCAAAGCCCGAAGCCATCAAGATCATTTTCACCAGGCTCTTCAGGCCACGCATCTTTCAGCACATTTAGCTGATCTTGAATAGTACCAGCGAGAAAAAGGCCATCATACACAAGTCTTACATTTCCCTCCAATATCAAACGCGCCATCAGAGAGAAGAACAGATCGACTCGGCGCGCGTAATCAACAGACGAACCAAGAAGCCCAACCGTCATATGCTGCCATATGGCCCCCATTGAAAGCCCAAATGCGCTTCGCAATACCGATTTATAGAGGTCATCAGTCATTTGAACTTGATCTCCACCTTCCTTCCGCCATTAATTGACTTATCCATAACATCTATCGTCCAAGAAGCCCCCGTCTGCTACTGTCCAACGAATGGCTTGAGCAACGCGTCTCGCTCGGTGATCGACAGACTGTCTGCACCTTTGAGGTCGATAGAACGAATCGTGAAGCAGCGTTCGTCTTCAGGCTTGGAGGGTACCGGAGGGACGGAGGGTTGCCCTGGGAGGTTGCGTAGATCTTCAAGGCGACGCTGCTGCTCCTCGAGCAGTCGGTTCTGGCGTTCGCGAATCAGGTCTTGATCGCCTGGTGAGGCGCAGGCCATACCGATAGAGCTGCTGAACACCACACACAGAAAGGCGCTCTGTGCCAAACGCTGACCCACCGACATCACCACATCCCTGTGCCATCGAAGAAAACGAGCTGCGGTACTATTTTGCCATCATATTGACGTCAATTTGACGAACATGAAAAGTCGTGGACAGGATCCGGAAACCGACAAGCGGTAGCGGGCTTTAACCGCGCCCCAGGGCGACGTTAAATTTTGAACGGAGCGTGACTGTCCCCGCTCAGGCGCTCGGGAACCTGGTCTGGCTGATGACTGAATCGCCCCTGCTTTCCTAGACACTCTCCA
>NZ_KV793314.1:0-63098 GCF_001808425.1 Pseudomonas sp. HMSC08G10
GAAATACAGGGTTACTTCAGACCTTCCCTAACTGATCTTGCCGCTACGAGACCACATGCAACTCATAACTGAAATTGTTCACCCCGAGCTGAAATCCAAGCAGGGCAGAGTATTCCGTCGACATGCAGCTCGCGGCATCGTGATGCGGGGTGAACAGATCCTGTTGCTGTTCACCGAGCGCTATAACGATTTCAGCTTTCCTGGAGGCGGCCTTGATGGTGACGAGGACATTGTCGCAGGCCTGAAGCGTGAGCTTGAGGAAGAGACTGGTGCTCGTGAAATACAGGTGCTCCAGCACTACGGTTACATCGAGGAGTACCGGCCCTACCAAAAGCCACAGTACGATCTGATGCACATGACCTCGCATTTTTATCAATGCGAAGTAGCGCCCCAGCTAGAGCCGGTGAGAATGGAAAGCCACGAAATCGCTAATGGTATGCGGCCTGTCTGGATCAACCTGCATGAAGCCATCGCACACAATGAAGCCGTCATGCAGCGTCACGAGTCTTCGATGGGGCAGTCAATTCTGCGCGAAACCTACATGCTGAGAAAAGTCGCTTCCGAATTGTTGATGCCAATCAGCCTTTGAGCTGACTATTTGGCGAAGTCCACTTAGCCTGCCTCAGGCAAGCATCCAATGCTGCGGGAGTAATTGCGTGATTTCGCTCGCCCGCTGTGTCGGAAGCCGCATCAGTACATCCTTGAGATAGGCATACGGATCGTGCCCATTCATACGCGCCGACTGGATCAGGCTCATGATTGCCGCCGCCCTTTTTCCACTGCGCAGCGACCCGGCAAATAACCAGTTCGAGCGCCCAAGCGCCCACGGCCGGATCAAATTCTCGATCTGGTTATTGTCGATGGGCACAGCACCATCTTCCAGGTAGCGCGTCAGCGCTACCCAGCGTTTAAGGCTGTAATCCAGGGCCTTGGCCGTGGCCGAACCCTCGGGCACAAGTTCGCGTTGGGCCAACATCCACTCATGCAGTTTTTCAGCGATGGGCACCGCTGTTTCCTGACGTAATCGCCAGCGGGCTTCGTCGCTCATTTCCTTGGCGTGTCGCTCGACTTCATACAACCCGCCAATCGAGTGAAGCGCCTGCTCCGCCAACTGGCTTTTATTGGCTGCATGCAGGTCGAAGAATTTGCGGCGTGCATGGGCCATGCAGCCGATTTCGGTGATGCCCAGCTCGAAGCTGGCCTTGTAGCCGGCGAAGTCATCGCAGACCAGCTTACCGTTCCACGTGCCCAGGAAGTTACGCGCATGTTCGCCGGCACGGCTGGGGCTGAAGTCGTAGACCACGGCCTTTAGGGCCGAGAAAGGCGTGGTGCTATAGGCCCACACGTAAGCGCGGTGGGTTTTCTTTTCGCCTGGTGCGAGCATCTGAACCGGGGTCTCATCGGCGTGGATCACGCCCTGGGCCAACACATGCTCACGCAGCGCATCGACCAGAGGCTGGAGCTGCACACCGGTCTGTCCGATCCATTGCGCCAGTGTCGAACGGGCGATGGGCAGTCCGGCCCGACCAAAAATCTTCTCCTGCCGGTACAGCGGTAAATGGTCGGCGAACTTCGCCACCATCACGTGGGCCAAAAGGCCTGCGGTCGGGATGCCCTTGTCGATCACTTGGGCCGGTACAGGCGCCTGGATCAGTGTTTCACACTGACGGCACGTCCATTTTCCACGCACATGCCGCTCAACTGTGAACACGCCCGGAGTGTAATCGAGCTTCTCGCTGACGTCTTCGCCGATTCGCTGAAGCTGGCAGCCGCACACGCACTGAGTATTCTCTGGTTCGTGACGGATCACGGTTCGCGGAAACTGCGGCGGCAGTGGTGCACGCTTGGGCTTATGACGTGGCTCGGCCGGTGCGGCCGGCGGATTGGCTGCCTTCAGCTCGGCTTCGATAGCTGCGATATCGGTATCGAGCAGATCATCAAGCAGACTGCCTTGGTCGGGGCTCAGTTGCTCGCTGCGCTTGGCGAACTTGTGTCGCTTGAGGATGGCGATTTCATGAGCCAGTTGCTCGTTGACCGTTTCGAGGCGTTGGATTTTCTGGCTCATGGAGTCGACCTGGGACAGCAACTGCATAGCCTGTTCGGCCAAGCCGCGCAGCTGTTCCGGTGTCATCTGGTCGAGATTGGGCGAGGAAGTCATGCCGCTGATTGTGTCAGAGCAGGTCGTCAACAGCGATAAACCGATGGGCTAATGGCAGGGGCTAAAGCACTGTGATCGCGCTGCCTGCGCCGACCCGCTGCCACGGCAAACCCAGTACCAAGGCTTGAAGTTGCTCGTTATCGAGTTCGACTTCCGATCCGTGACGGATGCCGGGCCAATGAAACTTGCCTTGGTTCAATCGTCGCGCTGCCAGCCAAATGCCCACACCGTCATGCACCAAGACTTTCATTCGGTTGGCACGGCGATTAGCGAAGAGGTATGCGCAGTGCGGCTTCGCCACACCGAACACCGCGATCACCCTGGCCAGCGCGGTCTCGGTACCGGCGCGCATGTCCATAGGCTCGGTGGCAAGCCAGATGGCATCGATCCGAATCATTCCAACAGGTCTCGCAGAAAGGTGGCACAGGCGACAGCGCTTTCGGTCGGCCAGTTCACTTTGACGGTGCCACGCGGGTGCTGGATTTCAATGCAGATACTTGATGAAGCTGCCTGCGAATGTCCTCCGGCTAGCGGCAAGGGCACTGGAATGAAAGCAGGTTGCAGCGCCATAGTTTTGTTCGTGAGTACCCTAATCCATTTATGTACGAGGTTCGCGTTAAGGCTGTGCTTCTGCGCGACGCTGGCAATCGATGCGCCGGGCTGGGCGCACTCTTGGACAACTTGGGCCTTGAAGGATTTTGAATAGGAACGGCGTTGTGACTGCATGGAAAGACCCGCTTAAAAGGCTAGAAATGGTGTCCACTTAAATTAGGTGGACACCATCGCCTTTGGCGTCGGGGTCAGGAAGGTGAGTTGGCCGGACGGTTACGAAAAAAGCAGCTCTCGGGAGCTGCTTTTTTTTTGGGGCTGTGTGCAAACCCTCCCGACCGTCTCGCTGATCAATCGGACCGCGTCGTGAGTCTTCCGCTTGGCTTGATGGATTCTGAAGCTACCTCCGGATCGGTTATCCCTTCAGTGCGGACGACGAGACTGATATCCCAGAGCGTTGAGCTGATACTCGCTGACAGCCCGAAATTGTGATTCTGCGATTTGACGCAGGCGCTCAACCTCTTCGGCAGATGAGCCAGAAGCCTGCGCCTCGTGGTATTGCTTCATCGCATCCACTGCGTCGGTATACATGGGGTGGTCGGGGAGAAGAGCTGGTATCTTTTTCGTCATGTAGCGGCAGGTCCTCACTGGATAGTCGACGGTGGTTTACCTGCTTTGAGGAGCTGAAAATCAATGACCGCCTGATAGAGCGAATCTGCCAATAGGTGAAGACGCTGTACCTCAAGGTCTGGCAATCCAGCAGCCTCCGCTTCGTGGGCCTGTCGGATAGCTTCAAGCGCTTGCCTCATCAGTGGCTCACCAGCCTCGACCATTCCAATGAATGTGCGCTTCACAACATTTTGCTCCACTCAGCTGAAGATGAATTATAGGACACCGCGGCGTGGCAAGGCCCCGAGCAGCACAGGTGTTCGACGTCCGGCTGAACGAACCAATGAGGAGCGCGCTGGCCTGGGGAGTGGCCAGGGCGCGTGTCATAGCTACGTTGTAAACCACTTTTTTCACTGTAAACCACTGTGGTTTACAGTGAAAAAAAGTGGTTTACAGCAGGCCTCCTCAGGCCTGAGTCAGCTCCAGCAGATCGCCCAGTTCCTCCCGGGCCATCTTCACTCTATCCATTCTGCGATAAGGATGATCAACCGGCATCCGGATAAGAGATTCGAACCAAGCCGAATCGAATTTGATGACTTCCTTGTGAATGTGCTCAAGCTCACCTCCGCGAGGCTGTGACACTACAAACTCCATGCTTTCAACCAAGCCAGACGCTTCACTGTCTTTGACGATTCGATGGCGGATGAAACTCATTTTGAGATCAAAATATGCCGCCTTCGAACCAGGCACCTTCTTCGATTCCAGCCGACCAGTGCTGCTGATTTCCGCCCCCGGCACCTCAGCGGCAATAGCTTTCACCAGCTCAGCATTTCCACTGACCTTCTGGCCAAACAGGCGGGTGGCGTCCGACATGTAAGCAAAGATCCATGGCACATTGCGAAGCGTCGCGCCGGTATAGAGGTAGCCACGCTCTCCCTTGTAACGCTGCAGCATGCCTCTCAACGCGTTCTCGGAAAGGACCAGTTGGGTCTCTTTCTCCAGGATGTAAACCACGCGATCGAACTGTTCGATCAATAGCTTGAGAATCTTCCGCGGGACGCCGTCAAACCTGGTTTTTCGTTCTGTTTTCTTATGCTGGCGAGGCTTGAAGTACGGGCAATCGTTACGGGCCTCACTATCAAATGGAGCGATGCCGCGAATGCTCTTAGTAGCATGTTTCCCGAATGGGTTCTTCACGTTAGGCGGTAGCTCATACAGCCCAACCAGCTGGACAGGGTTGTCGCATGCCGGGCATACAGCAAACTGAGCTAGCTTGCCCGCACTTCCAGGCTGGTACCACGGATCTCTGCGGAAGGTCTCGGCCTCGAAACCTTCCTTGTCGATGATCTTGCTTTCTGTGTCTTCGATGCGGAGCTTATAGACATCCATCTTTGCTGAAACCGTATCAATAGAGGGTTTCTGGATGGTAACGAGCGAGGATAGGCAGCAGTAGGCCTAACTGACCCTTTTGGTGGTCACCCACTGGTTTGAGGCCAGCCCAAAGCATGCCTGATCGACCTGGGCGGGCCCTAGAAACAACTAACCCCCTGATGCGCAGTACAGGTCTGGGACCTGCCCGAGGCGTGGGGGCTATTCTTGGAGCGACAGTGACACCGGCTCCGGAGAAAATCAATTGGTTTGTAGAGCAGCCGGTCAGCTAAGGTCAAACCCAGATCCTAAAGGGGAGGCCGATAGCAGCTCAGTCAGCATCATCGGCACCTTCTTCATCTTCATCGGTATCCCCAACACTGAGCCAGTCGTGAAGGTTGTACCGCACGAAGTCTTCCGCATCGAGCATGGTAAAGTCTTGTAGCACCGTGACGTCTGCTCCACCGAAGTACAGCCCATCGTTGAGATTTCTGGCCACCCCGAGCACTTCATTCAGCTGGTCGTGCAGCTCATTTGCGCGCCTGGCGTGCTCTCGTTTGGTCAAAAACCGGAACACCACCTCGTAGGGCTCAGGGGTGGTATTACCCGCTTTGCTTCAAGCCGCAGGAGTTGCAGGTCCGTTGCAGCTTGATGGTTTTACTTAAGGAGCCAAGCCAGCTCTCCAATCCGCAGATGCTGTGCACATTTTTTTGCACATATCTCACGCCACGATACCCCAGTAGATTCAGGCTTTTCGCAGCCTTTGCATAGGTGAGTCGCGATGGATTTCTACACATCTCAATGAGGAAACCTAAGCTCCGTTTTCCACGTATTCCTCCGCTACAGAACGCTTTTCTGCGGTGTGTCCCCTGACATTCGCTTTTCAGGGCGAGCTATGGGGGCCACTCAAGACGGCTATCTTTTGCCTGGCACCAATGAAAAGGCCCTCAATATTGAGGGCCTTAAATTCAATGCGGATCCGTCACGCGGGCATTTTTTGCAGCTGTCGAACTCGATCATGGACCACAAATTTAATGATTCCTTTGACATCGTTGGTGCAGTTTTCAAAGGCAAGGCGCGATACCACCTGGCGACCCTCCTTCAGAATCAGCGCCCCGATCAACTCGTCGACGAAGGACTGAGTGACATCGTTCCCAGCGAAATCTATGACAACGCTCTCACCACTGCTGAGCGAGCGTTCGATTTCGGTACGGTAGGGGATCGCTGAAGCTCGCATTCCGTACGTTCGGATAGAACTATCCCTACTTAATCGAATTTGAGTTTGCATGTCGTAACCCCTTGTATTGCATAATCCTTTTTTGCAGCCCGAGAGTTTCAGTTGACGCTGAATCTCCCATTTACCGCTCCTTGCATGATCGACTCTAGCCCTCGAGCTATCAAAAAGCCAGAGCTAGCGGAAATTCAGATCTAGGTCGAGATCGTCGTCAACCTGTCCTGCATCGTCCTTCGGCAGCAAGTCACTGATCGAAATGGTGGGCAGCAGCTCACGGGTACAGCTAAACGCGATCGATACACCATTCCACAGCGCATCATGCAGCTCCTGAGACTGCCGACGCTTTGTGTCATGTATGCCATTGCCGCTCACGATGATCAAACCACCGCCCGCCGCGTCTGCAATTTTTGCGGTAGTTGTTAACCCGATACCTTGGTTCTCGCTACCCAGGATCTGGGCCATCGCACCCCGGTTGCAGCTCACTCGCGGTTTGAGTGCCGCCTCGATCGCGTGCAAATGCGTGCGGTCATGAAGCTCAGGGTGATTCCTCAGTGTCGCGAGAAACCCACACCCATTATCGACGATGGCCATGCGTACAAGGTTCAATTTTGGATAAAACTGACAGGTCAGCCAAACGGCGGCGTCACCACGTCCCTCTCTGCGGGCGTGAGTAAGCGAGTTTTCCAATAGCTCCTTGAGCGAATACTCCAGAGGGCCCCGGTAGGAGTCAAACTCATTCCGTCCCGTGTGCTCGTCGACTGGGGCATCCGGGTCCGATTGAGTCAACCTTCCCGTAATAGCTCTAGCGAGGCGAGAGGCTGCAGCCTCTGCTTGATGGTGTTCGCTGATTTTGGTGATTTCCACCAACGAGGTGCTTCGGTCGTTTCGACGTCCTACCCCCGATAGATCTACACCCTCTACATCAATGTCCTTGAAAAAATCCATCCTGGCCAGGTAGGAGGTCAGGTCTCTGCTCAAAAACTGCATCGAAACTCGCTTCTGGACCAACTGGTTTTCAAACAACGCTCGCAGCGTGGCCATCCCTAACGGATCGATATACGAGAGGTTGCTAGCGTCTAAAACGATGTCACCAGGGCAGTTAATGATTTCTGCGCACACAGAAAACAGGTCATGGGGCGATCTTGAGCCAAGCCCCCAAGGAAGAACGATCGCGTTTTCAATATCGATGGCCTGCATGCAATTCCCTGGCAACGGAGCTAACCCTTTCGGATAGATATAGGGCTCGATAGTAGCCCATTGCCTGCCGGGTAAGCACTCACCTATTTTTTGACGAGTAGTGCCGGCATAGAATTGGCGCGCGGCAGTAGCGGCCTGTGGATGGTGGATCGCGCTCGCCTTGGGCTCAACACGCACGAAGAAAACACGGCCAACGCCCTGCCACGGGTCAGCCATTCAAGCAAAGATGGCCAGATCAAAGCCTTGTGCGAGAGCACTGGAGCAGGTTTGTGAGTCCGCCGAGCAGTTTCATCTCCGACGTCTGCTGTGGGCAAAGGCAAAGCTGGAAGGGGAACAGCGAAGAGTGACCCGATCAGCGCTGTACCGCACCGCATGTATCAGGTCTGGGGCTTGAGCTGTTAGATCGCATAAGGCTACCTTGGCCGGCAACTGGAGAACGAACTGCACCTCGTCTTCCAATGCGTTGGCGTGGAAGTAACTGAGGAAGTACTCGCTTTGACGGAACTGGTCAGAAGCGATCTCCTCCAGGCGTTACAGCCCACTGGGCAGGCCTTCCTGACAGGCCTGGTAGAAGGGGTCGAGCAAGTATAGGCCGTCCAGGCAGGAAAGCATGGACGGCGTTCCCCACCGGGAGCCGGCGTCGTACTCCTCCAGCGGCTTGGGCACTCCCTCGCCGGGGTACAAGGCAGCCAGCGCATTGTCGAAGGGCAACCACTGGTGCAGCAGCAGGATCAGCAACCTCCAGAAATGATCTATGCCATGACGCTACACCACAACAATAATCGACACGCTTACAGGAGCATTGATTGGCGTCACAGCTGTTCAAGGAGATGTTGTCTAGGCTGGACAATACGGCAGCGGCCGATATTTCCCACCCAGCTTGGGAGTTGATCATGATGGAGCCCATCGCCGTGGTACAGATCTGGCAATACCTTTTTGGCGGACTAAAGGCGGTATTGCACTGATCATGCTGGCCATATTTGGCCTGTTTTATGTGGCTCGTGCACTATGGCCACCTGTCACAGGCACTACAGTTATTTAATTTTGTTGCTCTGTCCGCTGACGCAACTCTTCGGGCACAACCATGGCGGGTATTCTCACCAGAAGGGTGAAAACTCGTCCAAACCGGACAACAAAGGGAACTACTTCATGCACACCGAATCGTGCCAGCATGACCATGACCATGACCATGACCACTCGCACCCGTATGAGCAACCGGATGGTAGTCAGCGCGATTTGGTATGCGGTATGACGGTGCCACCGGATAGTCGCTACTTCGAGCTATACGAGGGAAGGACATACCGCTTCTGCAGTGAAAAGTGCCTGACGAAATTCCGCGCAGCGCCTGTGCATTATCTTAGCCCTCCCCAGGACCAAGAACACGCGGGCCATCTCCACTCGGCTGCCCCGCAGCCAAGCAACGCGGCGGACGCCGAATACACTTGCCCGATGCATCCCCAAATCCGCCAGCGTGGGCCGGGCAGTTGCCCAATCTGTGGCATGGCCCTAGAGCCGGTAATACCGGAGCTTGAGGAAGACGAGAACCCGGAACTCAAGGACTTCTCCCGCCGCTTCTGGTGGACCTTGCCCCTGACGGTCATCGTGACCGTGTTGGCCATGACTGCCCACCAACTCCAATTGCTGCATGGTGCCACACAGAATTGGGTGGAGTTGATTCTGGCCACTCCCGTGACACTATGGGCTGGCTGGCCGTTTTTCGTGCGTGGGGTCGCATCGATTCGTAATCGCAGCCCGAATATGTGGACCCTGATAGGTTTGGGAACGGCTGCGGCGTACCTATACAGCGTTGCGGCCACAGTGTTCCCGCAGGTTTTCCCGACGACTTTCATGCAGGATGGCCGCATCGGTGTCTACTTCGAAGCGGCTGCAGTCATCATCTCATTAACGTTGCTCGGCCAAATGCTCGAGCTCAAGGCGCGCTCACAAACCTCCGCCGCCATCAAGTCGCTCCTGGGTCTTGCCCCCAAGACGGCCCGTCGCATCGGGGCCGATGGTCAGGAGGAAGATATTCCGCTCACCCACGTGCATACGGGCGACCACCTGCGCGTTCGCCCTGGCGAGAAGGTGCCGGTCGACGGGGTGGTCCTGGAAGGCGAAAGTGCTATCGATGAATCCATGCTGACAGGCGAGCCCGTGCCAGTGATGAAGAAAGCTGGGGATGCACTCATCGGTGCCACGCTGAATACCCACGGCAGCCTTGTGATGGCGGCGCAGAAGGTCGGCGCCGAGACAGTGCTCTCGCAAATCGTGCAGATGGTCGCGCGGGCTCAGCGCTCGAAAGCCCCGATGCAGCGGATGGCGGACACCGTGGCCGGCTATTTCGTCATGGGGGTGATTCTGGTCGCGCTGGTCACGCTCTTCGGCTGGGGGCTTTTCGGACCGGAGCCTGGCTGGGTCTTCGGCCTGATCAATGCGGTCGCGGTCCTGATCATTGCCTGCCCCTGCGCGCTCGGCCTAGCCACTCCCATGTCGATCATGGTCGCTACCGGGAAGGCTGCCAGCAGTGGCGTGCTCTTCCGAGACGCCAGTGCTATCGAGAACCTCTGCAAGATCGACACGCTGATCGTCGACAAGACCGGGACCCTCACCGAGGGCCGGCCAGTGTTTCATAGCGTGGTCGGTACCGGGCAGTTCATGCCACCCGAAGTCTTGCGCCTTGCCGCCAGCCTGGACCAAGGCAGCGAGCATCCGCTGGCACATGCGATTGTCGATCATGCGCGAGCGCATGGACACAGCTTGTCCAAGCCAGAGGCGTTTGAGTCGGGCTCTGGGATCGGTGTACGTGGCCAGGTGAACGGCAAACGGCTGCAGCTTGGCAACACGACCTTGATGGAAGAGGCTGGCCTCGACACCAGTCCGTTGCGAGACCGCGCCGAGCAGCTGCGTCTGGAAGGCATGAGTATCATGTACTTGGCCGTCGATGGCGTGCTCGCTGGCCTGCTAGCGGTGTCCGATCCGGTCAAACCCACCTCCAAGGAGGCGGTAACCCGGCTACAGGCAGAAGATGTGAAGGTCATCATGGCCACCGGCGACGGCCTGACTACGGCACGTGCGGTCGCGAAACAACTCGGCATCGAGGAAGTCCACGGAGAAGTGAAACCCGAGGACAAGGAGCAACTGGTGGCGCTCCTGCAGGGCGATAAGCGCCGGGTTGCCATGGCAGGAGATGGGATCAACGATGCCCCTGCGCTGGCCCGGGCTGATGTCGGGATCGCCATGGGAACTGGCACCGATGTTGCCATGAACAGCTCCCAGTTGACGCTGGTCAAGGGCGACCTGATGGGCATCCTGCGGGCCAGAACACTATCCGTGGCCACGGTGAAGAACATGCGTCAAAACTTGGGCTTCGCATTCTTCTACAACGCTATGGGCATACCGCTGGCGGCAGGTTTGTTCTACCCGCTTACCGGCCATCTATTGTCACCGATGATTGCGGCATTGGCCATGAGCGTAAGTTCGGCTTCCGTGGTATTCAACGCACTGCGGCTGAAGCGCGTAGTCACAGACTGAAATGGGCACACCGCAACCTATGAGAGGAAGTTCCGCCATCAGCGTTTCAACGCCTGATCCATATGACTGACTGTCTAGGGCTTTGGCCTTAGCGGGTATGTCCGCGAGTTCGGCGCCAATCTGGTCCTGATGGAGGACATCGGGCAACTGCGACGTCCGCCATCTTCTGCCAAGATCGTAAGGGACAATTGTGATGCAGCAGGGGCCGCCGCCAGAGGAGTTGGACAAGATTTCAGGGCGAAGATAAATCCTTTGACCGGGCCTTGACCTTGTCATCGTGTCAAGGTTGAAGCTGTAAATGCGGCGAGAAAAGCCGTACCAGCATGAGAGGCCCGCTATGTTCGTTTTGGAAGTTTCCGGTATGGGATGTGGCAGTTGTGTCAACAAGATCACCAAGGCCATCCAGGCTGCCGATGGCGACGCGAAGGTGATCGTTGATCGTGCTGCCGGTACAGTGAGTGTCCAAAGCAACATCGAGGCGGAACGCGTCGGTGCACTGGTCCAGGCGCTTGGTTACCCAACCAAAGTCAGTCGCTAAGTCTCGTTACCGCTCAGATGGCAAGCCGCCGTGCCATGTTTCATGGCGCGGTTTCTTCATATACAGCCTGATGTCGACTGACTCCGGGTCGGGATAGCCAGCAATACTCCCCAAGAAATGGACGGCCTTCGATCACCCAGTGCCGAGTCAAGCTGTGGACGTTGACGCTGATCAAGAAAATGCTTCGCGATTGGTGTTTATCTTGAGTAAATGTATAGGCCAGCCTGGCTCACATACCCCGGCCCCTCGTTGGAGCTCATTCACAATGATGACTGCCAAGCGGTTTAGTTCTATGGCCTTGGGGATATTCCTGCTCATCCCTCTGGGGCTGGTCATGGCAAACCCTACGGGTAACGTCTACACGGCCAATGAACGGTCCGCTTCCATTAGCCAGGTAAATCTTGCGACAGGTGATGTGAGCACGGTCGCCTTGCCGATCGCACCCCACAACCTACAGGTTTCGCCCGACGGCAGCTTGCTTCTGGTTGTTGGAGTGGCTGGACATGCGGGGCATTCGAGCGGTGAAAAGCCCGGTGGGCAGTTGCTGGTGTTCAGTACCAGCGCGCTGGACAGGCCACCGTTCAGCTTCCCGGCAGGCGATCACCCGGCTCATGTGGTCACCGACGTCACCGGGCTGCGAGCTTTTGTGACCGATTCCGCTGCCAACCAGGTGCGAGTATTTGACCTTGAGCAGCGAATCGAGTTGCCCGGTATTCCAACTGGGCGTTATCCCCATGGGCTGCGCTTGAGCCCTGATGGCCGGACACTCTATATCGCGAACATGAAGAGCGACAGCGTATCGCTTATCGATGTCGTCACACTCAAAGAAACCGCGCAGATTCCCGTGGGCAAAGGCCCTGTCCAGGTCGGCTTTGCCCCTGACGGTCGCCTGGCATTCGTCTCGCTCAGTGCGACAAATCAGCTTGGCATCATCGACACGGCCAGACGCAAGGTGATCAGCAAGGTTGATGTCGGCCGCACGCCAATCCAGATGATGGCCACCGTTGACGGTCGCCAGGTCTATGTCGCGAATCAGGGCAGTGGCCAGAATCCGGACGACCGAGTCTCCATCGTAGATCTCCAGACGCGTAGCAGCCTGGGCACCGTGACCACCGGCAAGGGTGCCCATGGTGTGGCCATCAGCAGCGACGGCGCTTATGTGTTTGTCAGCAATATTGAAGCGGGCACCGTATCTGTCATCGATACGAGCAGCCGAAAGGTCGTTGCTACCCATAAGGTTGGCGCCGGGCCAAACGGGATCAGCTTCGAGCCGCCGAGTGCCCAATAATAGCCCGTCGGTGTACAACCCGAGCACGACGCGAAAAATGAGCATTCACGCCGGCGCAGTAATTTGCTTGTCGTGCCAGGTGAGGCCTAGCGCCCAGACCAAGGCATCCGGCTTTAAAACAGTGCTAAGGAGATGATGATGAACAACGTTCGAAATTTACTGATCGGACTTTGTTTGGCCGCAGCGTCCGTGGGCGCCATGGCGCAAAACACCGATGAACACTCGACACATCACCCGGCCGATGCGCCAAGCGCGGCGGCTACCGAGAAGACGCCTTCTCAGCCAATGGACAAAGGGCAAATGGCGGCGATGGACCAGCAAATGAAGGCCATGCAAGCCATGCACGAAAAGATGGCTGCAGCCAAAACGCCGGAAGCCCGTCAGGCGTTGATGGCCGAGCATATGGCGCTGATGAAAAATGGCATGGCCATGATGAAGTCCATGGAGGGTGGCATGCCTGAAATGGGGGGCATGCATGGCGGCATGGGCGGGGATATGGCCGCCCGCCACCAGATGATGGAAAAGCGCATGGACATGATGGAGTCGATGATGCAGATGATGATGGACCGCATGCCATCTGCTGCATCGAAGTAACCCATCTCCTTTCCCAGGAGTCGCTATGAACCCTCACTTCGATGAAAACGGCTCACCACACAGTTTCTGGCGTTCACGCTATGCAATCGGCCTGGTGGTAATCGGTGGGATCGCCGTCTACTTCCTGCTCACCGAGCACCTTGCCCATGTCGTTGGAGCCCTGCCTTATCTGTTGTTGCTCGCCTGTCCGCTGATGCATGTCTTCATGCATCGAGGACATGGGGGACACCATCACCAGGGCCAGAGCAAACCGGCCCCCTCCGATAAGGCTGATATCCATAAGCCGGGAGATCCATCATGAATCATGGTGAAAGCGCGTATGGCCTCTGGTCGCTGGTTTTCATCAACTCCGCGATCTTCATCATGTTTGCCTTCAGTTTCTTCAAGCCGGCAACGGCGAGAGACTGGAGGAGCTTCGGTGCATTCTCGGCCTTCATCGTTGCCCTGTTTGTGGAAATGTATGGCTTCCCCCTGACGATCTATCTGTTGTCAGGCTGGTTGCAGGCCAGGTTCCCCAACCTCGATCTGCTTTCCCACGAATCCGGCCATCTGTGGTCGACGTTGCTCGGTGACCAGGGCAACCCACACTTCAGTGTTTTGCACATTGCCAGTTACCTATTCCTGGGTTTCGGCTTCTATTTGCTTTCTGCCGCCTGGAACGTGCTATATCACGCGCAACGCCGCCGTTCACTTGCAACGGTCGGGCCCTATGGCTGGATCAGACATCCGCAGTACGTGGCATTTGTGCTGATTCTTCTGGGCTTTCTCCTTCAGTGGCCGACGCTGCTGACGCTGGCAATGTTCCCGGTGTTGCTGGTGATGTACGGGCGTTTGGCGGTTTCCGAAGAGCGGGAAATGCACAAGCAGTTTGGCGCTGCCTACGAAGCTTATACCCGCGTTACGCCTAGGTTCGTTCCGCACCTGCGCGAAAGGTTGGGTGGGGGTCATAGAGGCTGAAGCGTAGGACGAAGGAGCTACATGCCAGGAGGGTTTCAGCGGCAGTGTTTCTAGCGGGAATAGGGTATCCAAAGTCTGTTTGCTCGGATAACACTCTGAGTTGTCGCGGGTTTTCTTGTCGACAAGCTCGGTGGAATCCTTGTTGGCGTTCGGATAACTCAGGCAGTTGGATGACTTTGCGATGCCCTGTCCGCTTTCGACCCATATAGATCGTGATGCACGAAGATCTCTGCTCAAACGTCAGCTACTACTCTGATCTGAATGCATCCCGGCTACAGAGCGCAAAGACCAACTAGCGTCCCGAGGCACAGAGCTGAAGGCGGCGCGGTCAGGAATTGCGGCAGCACTTTTTCCAAAGTTTGGCTAAATGACCCTGCCTATCAGCTCTAATAGGCAGGGTTAGAAGTCAATCCGTCACTGCTTGCGAATGCCTACGATCGTCGCTGTGCCCCCATTCATTCGGAAATCGAAGCTGACCTTGTCGCCTACCTTGAGTCCCTTGAGTTGCTGCTCGGTAGCGCTGAAGCCCATGGTCATTGCCGGCCATTTCAGGGCTGATACTGGTCCATGCGCCAAGGTAACTTTACCTGGTTCCAAAGCTTTGATGGTTCCCTCAGCCGATGCAGTCGGAGCCGCCTGGCTGCCTTGGGTCTCGTTGCCTTCCATGGGCATATTCTTCATATCCGTGCCATACATGTCTTGGGCCTGCACCGCCGCCGCAACGGCGAACACCAGGCCAGCGCTGATCAGTAGCTTCTTCATCGGGTTACTCCTGTTTGGGGGTTATCGTGTACAGCGAGTCCGCGGCGCCTGACGAGCCAGTAAGCCGCAGGGATTACAAATAGTGAGAGCAAAGGCGCGGTGAGCATGCCGCCGACCATGGGTACAGCGATCCGGCTCATGACTTCGCTGCCGGTACCGCTACTCCAGAGGATTGGCATCAAGCCTGCGACGATCACTGCTACGGTCATGGCTTTGGGGCGGATGCGCTGCACGGCCCCTTCGCGGATAGCATCCAGAAGCGCAGGTTGCCCCTGCGTACCGTTGCCGTTTCGTTCAGTCCAGGCATTGTTGAGGTAGATCAGCATGATGACTCCAAACTCTGCTGCGACCCCAGCCAAGGCGATAAAACCGACACCCGTGGCCACCGACAGGTTGTAGCCCATCATGTACAGCAGCCATACGCCGCCGGTTAGCGCAAATGGCAAGGTAGCCATGATCAGCAGCGCTTCACCGAGGCGGCCAAACGTGAGGTAGAGAAGGACGAAAATAATGGCCAGCGTCGCCGGTACTACCCATGCTAAGCGCGCATTGGCGCGCTCCAGGTATTCGAACTGCCCGGAATAGCTCAAGCTTATGCCAGGATCGAGCTTCACCTGCTGATCGACTAGCCGGCGCAGGTCGGCAACGACGGAGGACAGGTCCCGTCTCCGCACGTCGATATACACCCAGCCCGAGGGGCGCGCGTTTTCACTCTTGAGCATGGGTGGACCGTCCGCAATACGCACCCGTGCCACGGTTCCCAGTGTGATTCGCCCCCCTTGGCTGGTGTAAATCGGTAGCTGCCGCAGGGCATCAACAGAGTCACGCCACTCCCGTGGGTACCGAACACTGATGGGATATCGCGCCAGGCCTTCTACGGTTTCGCCGATGTTTTCGCCCCCAACGGCGCCGGCAACAATCGCTTGGACATCAGCAATGTTCAGGCCGTAACGCGCTGCGAATTGGCGGTCGATATCCAGATCGATGTAGCGTCCACCGGTTAATCGCTCGGCGAGGGCGGAAGTCACCCCTGGAACCGTTTTGGCCACCTTCTCGATAGCCAGAGTCACCCGGTCGATCTCATTCAAATTGCTGCCGGCAACCTTTACGCCGATCGGGCTTTTGATACCGGTTGCGAGCATGTCGATACGGTTTCGAATCGGTGGGATCCAGATATTGGTTAGCCCAGGTACCTGCACGGTACGGTCCAGCTCTTCGATCAGCTTCTCAGTGGTCATCCCTGCTCGCCACTGATCCTTCGGTTTAAGTCGGACAGTCGTCTCGAACATCTCCAGCGGGGCCGGGTCGGTCGCTGATTCAGCCCGGCCCGCTTTACCGAAGACACTGGCGACCTCCGGTACCGTTCGGATCAGCCGGTCCGTACGTTGCAAAAGCTCAGAGGCTTTCTGCGCCGAAAGACCTGGCAGGGCAGTCGGCATGTACAGCAAATCGCCTTCATCCAGTGGCGGCAAGAATTCGCCGCCGAGCTGGCTCAGGGGCCAGACACTGCTGAGCAAAATCAACAGTGCACCCGCCAACGTGAGCTTTGGCCGGCGTAGAACGATCTCCAATGCTGGGCGATAGAGCCGTATCAGGGTTCGATTGAGTGGGTTGCGCTCTTCTGCCGGTAAACGACCCCGAATCCAGTACCCCATCAGCACGGGTACCAGGGTAACCGAAAGGCCCGCTGCTGCTGCCATTGCATAAGTCTTGGTGAATGCGAGGGGCGCAAACAGCCTTCCCTCCTGAGCCTGCAAGGTGAATACCGGTATGAAGGACAGCGTAATGATCATGAGGCTGAAGAACAGCGCAGGCCCGACCTCGACTGCTGCCTCAGTCATCACTTTCCAATGATCTTCGCCACGCAACGACTTTCCAGGGTGCCACGTATGCCAAGCCTCAACCCGTTTGTGCGCGTTCTCAATCATCACCACAGCGGCGTCCACCATCGCACCGATTGCAATGGCTATGCCCCCAAGCGACATGATGTTGGCGTTGATGCCCTGGTGGCGCATGACGATCAGGGCAATGAGGACACCAACCGGAAGCGAGACGATGGCGACCAACGATGAGCGCAGATGCCAAAGAAATGCAGCGCACACCAGTGCGACCACGATGAACTCTTCAATCAGCTTCTGGCTCAGATTTTCCACAGCACGATCGATCAACTGGCTACGGTCGTAGGTAGTGACCAGCTCGACCCCGGCAGGCAGGCTTTTTTCCAGCGATTCAAGCTTGGATTTGACGTGAGCGATGGCATCTTTCGCATTCTTGCCACTGCGCAGAATTACTAAGCCGCCCACCGCTTCGCCCTGTCCATCAAGCTCGCCGATGCCGCGACGTGCCTCAGGGCCCAGCTGTACAGTGGCTACATCGCCCAGTGTTACGGGTATACCCTTCGCAGCCAGGCGCAGGGGAATGGCTCGGAAATCATCGAGTGACTTCAGATAGCCGGAAGCCCTTACCATGAACTCAGCTTCGCCTTGTTCGAGCACGCCGCCACCGGTTTCCTGATTGGCCTTGGCGATGGCGTCCGAAACCTCAACTTGAGTGATTCCCAAGCTGGCCATGCGCAGCGGATCGAGCACTACCTGGTACTGCTTGACCATCCCGCCTATCGTCGCCACTTCGGCAACGTCCGGAAGAGTTTTCAACTCGAAGCGCAGGAACCAGTCCTGAAGGCTGCGCAGCTGTGCCAGGTCATGGGTACCACTGCGGTCCACCAGCGCATACTGGTAGATCCAGCCTACACCAGTGGCATCGGGTCCGAGCACTGGCTTAGCGGACGCCGGTAATCGAGACTGAACCTGGCTTAGGTATTCGAGCACCCTGGACCGCGCCCAATAGAGATCTGTGCCGTCCTCAAACAACACATATACGAAGCTGTCTCCAAATGCTGAAAAGCCCCGCACTGTCTTGGCTCCGGGTACGGAAAGCATTGTGGTGGTCAGGGGATATGTCACCTGATTTTCCACGATCTGCGGTGCCTGCCCTGGGTAGGAGGTGCGGATAATCACCTGCACATCTGACAGGTCAGGCAACGCGTCGATCGGCAAACTGCGCAGAGAGAAAACGCCCCAAGCTACGGCAAACAGTGTTGCCAGCAGGACCAGGACGCGGTTGCCAACCGACCAACGAATCAGGTTCGCGATCATGGCTGGTTCTCCTGCTGGGTTATTTGCTCGATGACCATGCCTTCATCGCGCTCGCGCACTCCAAACCGGATGCGTTCGCCAACCTTGAGTCCGGCAATCAAGCGGGGATCTGCCACAGGGAAAGTCATCGTCATACCAGGCATGCCCAGCGTCACGAACGGTCCATGAGCGATGGTCAGCTGATTACCTTCTATTTGAACGATGCGCCCATTGGCCTGATGTAGAGCCGGCTGTACAGGTTGCGCAAGTGGAGCATCGCCAGCAGTAACGGCCTCGATACCTTTCAAGCTCGCTTCGGAGTCCAGCAGAAACTGCCCGGACGCCACAACGCGCTGGCCCGCCTGAAGGCCTCGCAGCACGACCACCTGGCCAGCACTTTCCTGGCCGAGCACTACTTCCACCGGCCGGAATCGACCTCCGTCTTCTGACACCATTACGAGATCGCGTTTCCCCGTCCGAATGATCGCCTCGGCTGGCACCAGTAGGCTGTCATCCTGTTGCCCGGACGGATGGAGGGAAACCTGCGCGGTCATGCCTGGGCGCAACCGGCCGCCGGGGTTGGGCAGTTCTATACGAAGCCGCAAGGTGCGGCTTTGCAGATCCGCATCAGCCAGCAATGCGGTCAGCTTGCCGGGAACAGGTTCGCCTGGGAACGCTGCCAGATTCGCCTGCACTGCCTGTCCTTCCTGTAGGCCTTGGGCTTGCGCTTCAGGTACTGCGGCCTCAAGCCAGACGTTCGCGATACCATTGATCTTCGCCAACGTTGCACCCGGTGTCATTGTCATGCCTGGCCGCAATTCCAGAGCCTGAAGGACGCCTGCTGTTGGGGCCAAGAGCGTTACCGAATTCTGGACCCTTCCCGTACGGTCAATCCGGTTGATAAGATCGGCAGGCATACCCGCCAGCAGTAGTCGTTGCCGAGCTGCAGCGCGCAATTCATTGTCCCCAGATCGCTGAAGCGCCAGGTACTCTTCCTGCAAGCCCGCCCATTCAGGCGTCAACACATCTGCCAATGGGGCGCCCTTGGCAACCACGTCGCCTGTAGCGCGGCCATAGGTGCGTTCGACGTAGCCACCGGTACGAGCCTGCAGAACGCTAAAATCCCGCTCATCGAAGGTAAGCACGCCGCTCACCTGGAGGGTTCGAGCAAGCTGCCCTTTCGCTACGGTAGCCAGACGGACCCCCAGGTTTTGTTGGAGCCCCTGTGAAACTTGAACTGCGGGGCTCACCTCAGCAGCGGTGCTTTCCTGGTACTTCGGCACCAGTGGCATGTCCATGAAGGGCGACTTGCCCGGTGCTGGAAAGTGCTGCTGGGGGTACATCGGGTCATACCAATACAGCACCTTCTGTAGCGTTTCAGGGGAGGCAGTGGACACCTGCCCACGCTTTGCTAGCTGATAGCCAACGCCACCGCCGATAGCCAACGCGGCCAATACCACAAGGCTGATAGTTGAATTTCTCATGCGCGCACCTCTCCATACGCGAAGTGCAGCCGTGCAGCTGTCGCGGCCAACTGTCCTTGCAGATCGATGTCTTGCAGTCGTGTTTCAACCCGCTGACGTCGAGCGGTGAGAACCTCACTTAAGGGTGATTTACCGGCTCGATAGTCAGCAAGGGCGAGGCGGACTCGATCCTCCGCTAGCGGTAACAATGTTTCACGGCTGCGCTGCACTGCTCGCTGCAATCGCTGGTAATCCGCAAGATCTGTCTCCAGCTGCGCTTTATGCTCACGCAATGCCGCTTCCTGTTCGTCCTCCAGTTGCCGGACTTGTGCGCGACGTGCCGCGATCATCGGGTCCTGCCGTGAGCCAGCGAACAAGGGCAGTTGGAAACTTACCTGCAGGCTCACCATATTGCTGAATTCAGGCCCGCGCCGCTGGTAATCCACCTGCCACCCCCAGTCCGACTTCTTTTCTGCCAAGGCTTGGTGCACTTGAGCTTGTGCTTCCCGCGTAAGGGCGTTGTAGGTCGCCAATTCTGGATGTGCATGTATAGCGTGTAGATAGTCCGGCGCGCTCACTGGCCAGCGCGGAAATGCTTGAGCTTGCGGATCAGCATCCTCTCCAATCCATCGCTTGAGTGCAGCCCGTGCCTGAGCGGCCTGTGTGAGCAGAACATCTTTTTGCTCATCGAGTTGCGCAGCTTCCTGGTCAGGAGCAAGTGCGTCGGCCGTCGCGCCGGTACCGCCGGCCAGGCGTGCGCGGATTGCTGCGGCCAACAGACGGTTTTCTTTGTAGAAGTCCTCAAACTGCTGCAGTTTCCGTTGAACGGTGTACGCCGCGACCCAAGCTTGGGCTGTGGCAGCACGCACTTTTAAGCGCTCGAACACCGCCTCTGCATCGGCTCGCTCAACGCTCGCTCGTGCCGTCTCAACTCGTGCCTCCCGCTTGTCCCGGTTTGGTACTTCCTGGGAGAGGCCGACAACCTGCATCGTCATGAAATCGCGGTTCATGCTCCAACGATCACTGCCGTCAACAGGAAGGTTCTGCACTCCTAGGTTGAGACGTGGATCAGGCAGCTCGCCTGCTGGGATCACAGCGTGTCGAGCGGCCGTCATTTGCTCTTGCCTGGCCTGGAGGATGGGGGCATTGCGTTCGGCAAGTTGAAGCGCTTCCTCCAGAGACAACGGTGTAGCCTGAGCCGGTAACGTCGACAACAGGCTGATCAGAGCGGCCAGACATGCCATCCCTAATCGGTAACGTGGGGGAGTCATGGAAATGATTCCTCAAAAAATCAGCGCGCAAGCGCATGCCATCATCCGGCTGCAAAACAGGACGATGGGGTGAATTTAAGAGGTAATCAGGCGCGGGGTGGCCGCCAAGGGTCAGGAGGCGCCCTGTTTACGAGGCTCACCGCATAGGTATCTACTGGCCTAGGCGCAGAATAGGTGAGCGTGGGGTTAATTATTTCGACCTGAACTGTGCTCGCGGTTCTACACTCCTGGCCCACTTTGCAGGCTTTGGAGTGGTCGGCAGCTGATCCTGGATCAGTATCCTGGCAACAATCGTGATCCATCCCCGCCATCATCTCCATCCCCATGGTTTGCATGGGGCATGGTTCAATGGCTGAGTCGACTCCCGCCATGCCGTTGAGAGGAAGCGATGCGATTAGAAGCAGGATGGTGAACAGTCGTAGGAGCCGGTTCATGATGGCCGAGTATAGGTTACACGCATGAAATGAGCATTAAGCCGTTTGAGGCTTGGAAGTGGATTGTTTGGCGTGCGGCAGAGCGATGTGAAAACTCGTCACGCCGTCAGCGGAGGTACACCAAATTCGCCCACCATGAGCCTCGATGATCGAACGCGTTATGGCCAGACCCAAGCCGGCGTTGCTTGGGCTTCCTTCCCGCCTTGCAGGGTCAGCGCGATAGAACCGGTCGAAGATTTTGTTGATATGTTCCGGATCAATCGTGGCCCCATTGTTCTGGACGGACAGGTTCACTTGATCAGCCGCCTCGACAATCCGGACGGCGATATCGTGGCCTTCGGGGGTATAGCGCAAAGCGTTGGATAGAATGTTGGAAACCGCCCGGTCAATCATTAGCCGGTCACCACGGATCGTACCTTCGCCTTGAAGGGCAAGCCGAATGCTTCGGTCTTCGGCTGCAAGCTGGTAGTACTCAATCAGTCTGGACACTAGCCCGACCAGATCGATATCAACCTGCTCGGGGATGATCAAGCCGTTATCAGCTTTTGCCAGGAACAGCATGTCATCGATCATGCGCGACATGCGCTTGAGGTCTTCAAGATTGGAGTAGAGGTTGTCTTCGTAGGCATCGAGGTCGCGTTTTTTGGTCAGAACGACTTCGGTATGCGTCAGAAGATTACTTACCGGAGTCCGCAGCTCATGTGCGATGTCGGCTGAGAAGTTTGATAGCCGGACGAACGCGTCTTCCAGGCGTGCAAGCATTCCGTTGAAGGAGAGGATCAGCTCCTGCAATTCAAGCGGCACGGGCTCCAATGGAATTCGCTCGCGAAGGGACCGGGCAGACATGGATGTCGCCACCTTGGTGATCTGCCCAACCGGCCGAAGACCGCTCTTGGCCACGATCCACCCCAATCCTGCACTAACCAGAGCGCTGATGACCAAGCCAATGCCGAACCACCATTGCAGCGTCTTGAAAAAGTGGGCATGGCTGGTGACATCCAGCATCAACATGACTGTTACCGGCGCCTGCGCCTGCGCTATAGCCAGTTGAGAGGTAATCCCCCGGAAGTTCCGCGAGTCGATTTGCCAGTCCCAAACGGCGCCAGAAGAGGCCTGCTTAAAGCGCTCAGGGATGCGGGATGCCTTGGAGTCCGAGAACAGGACAGTACCGTCAGCATCAAGAATCTCCGCAGAAAGGTCCTGATGAGCCCCCAACAAAGCACGCAGTTGAGGCTCCTGATCCTCAAGTTCATCACGTGCTGCTGAAAGTGAAAGGATGTGCCGGGTGGATTCGAGTTTCTCGGCCAGGGCTTGCTCATCCAGCATCTGGAAATGGTGCTGACTGAGCATGTAGAAGCTCACGCCGGCAACGACCAATACGGCGATGACCGCGAACATGAACATGAGGGTAAGGCGTTTAACGAGCGACGATTGGGCGCGCATTACTCGGGAACATCCATCAGATAGCCCATGCCACGAACTGTATGTATGAGCTTGGGGGCGAAATCGTCATCAATCTTGGCCCGCAACCTACGAACAGCAACCTCGATCACGTTAGTGTCGCTGTCGAAGTTCATATCCCACACCTGCGATGCGATCAGGGACTTCGGCAGTACCTCGCCGCGTCGGCGCATGAGTAGTTCCAGTAAGGAGAACTCCTTGGCTGTGAGGTCGATCCGCTTGCCATTTCGGGTGGCCCGGCGCTTAAGCAGGTCTACCTCCAGGTCAGCCATCTTCATAGTGGTCTGAGCATAGCCACTGCTGCCTCTTCGCAGCAAAGTGCGCACACGCGCTAGCAGTTCCGAGAATGCAAAGGGTTTGACCAGGTAATCGTCAGCCCCGAGTTCTAACCCTTTCACGCGATCGTCCACGCCATCACGGGCCGTCAAAAACAAGACTGGGACCTCTTTCCCTGCCGCACGTACCATCCGCAGCACCTCCCAGCCGTCTAGCCCCGGCATCATTACATCAAGAATCAGCAGGTCATACGCCTCGCTCAAAGCGTATTGCAGCGCGTCGGTCCCTGTGACCACACGATCGACGGTAAAGCCTGCCTCCGTCAGCCCTTGCTGCAGGTAGGCCCCGATTTTTGGCTCATCTTCGGCTACGAGTAATTTCATCTGCTGCGCCCCCTTGGATGCCCTTCAGTGTGCAGCAAAAAAGGCACCCAACCAGAAGCTGACGGAAAAGTAATGTCGGGCTCAGCTTGCTGACAGTGCCGGGTAGCTAGCTTGAGCACTGTGAACGGCGCCAATCAGGCGAAACTGACCCTTAGAGGAAACGCAAATGAACATGATCAAAGCGATTGTGATGGTAGTCACCTTCGGCATGGCGAGCCTCGCCCTGGCTGAAGGCGGCGCGGATCGCACCTTCGCCAGGATGGAAGCTGCACGTGCATCTTCCATGCAGGCTTACCAGGTTGCTCAGGAGAAAAAAGCAGAGGCTCCTGTTACCGCCCAAAGCCAAAAGCACCCCGGCCACGAGAGCTGCTGAGCTTAGCTTACAGAAATGTAATCACCCCGGAATCTGAACTATGTCAGCTTTCGGGGTATTGCCTCCCGCAATCCTTGTGCTTTGGCGAAAGTCTACGAGGCTTGGGGGAGCTCAATTGAAACCAGATGGCTGCGGATCCCGCAGTCTGGATATCAGCGATCTACCTGATTGGACGCAACGGCATGCAAAGCAAAACCACGAGACGTTCATTCGTCAAAGGCCTGGCTGCTACCGGACTACTGGGTGGGCTGGGCATGTGGCGCGCGCCGGTCTGGGCCGTAACCAGCCCTGGCCAGCCTAACGTACTGACCGGCACCGATTTTGACCTGTACATCGGGGAGCTCCCGGTGAACATTACCGGGGCAGCTCGAACGGCGATGGCCATCAACGGTTCGCTGCCAGGACCAATACTCCGTTGGCGCGAAGGCGACACGGTCACGCTACGGGTTCGCAACCGCTTGAAGCAGGACACGTCCATCCACTGGCACGGCATCATCCTGCCGGCGAATATGGACGGCGTGCCGGGTCTAAGCTTCCATGGCATCGCTCCCGACGGCATGTACGAGTACAAGTTCAAGGTCCACCAGAACGGCACCTACTGGTACCACAGCCATTCGGGCTTCCAGGAGCAGGTCGGTGTTTACGGTGCGCTGGTGATTGATGCCAAGGATCCAGAGCCTTTCACCTACGATCGTGACTATGTCGTCATGCTGAGTGATTGGACCGACGAAGACCCGGCGCGGGTTATGTCCAAGCTCAAAAAACAGTCGGACTATTACAACTTCCACAAGCGCACCGTTGGCGACTTCGTCGACGACGTGAGCGAGAAAGGTTGGTCTGCTGCTGTGGCCGATCGAAAGATGTGGGCCGAGATGAAGATGAGCCCAACCGATCTCGCTGACGTGAGCGGGCACACCTACACCTACCTCATGAACGGCCAGGCGCCAAATGGGAACTGGACGGGAATCTTCAAGCCAGGGGAGAAAATCCGGCTTCGCTTTATCAATGGCTCGGCGATGACCTATTTCGACGTGCGGATCCCCGGCTTGAAAATGACGGTTGTCGCAGCCGACGGTCAGTACGTTAAGCCAGTGTCGATCGATGAATTCCGGATTGCCGTTGCTGAAACCTACGATGTCATTGTCGAGCCTGAAAACGAGCAGGCTTACACCATCTTTGCTCAATCCATGGATCGCACCGGCTATTCAAGGGGTACCTTGGCTGTCCGTGAGGGCCTGCAGGCACCGGTGCCGGCTGTAGATCCAAGGCCTCTCATCTCCATGAGTGATATGGGGATGGACCACGGCAGCATGGGTGGCATGGATCACGGCAGCATGGCCGGTATGGACCACAGCAAGATGGCTGGCATGGACCACGGCAGCATGGCCGGTATGGACCATAGCAAGATGGCTGGCATGGACCACGGCAACATGACCGGTATGGACCAAAGCAATATGGCCGCCAGCGGTGCCATGCAGAACCATCCCGCCTCCGAAACAAACAACCCTCTGGTCGATATGCAGACCATGACCCCTACGCCAAAGCTGAGCGATCCGGGGATCGGGCTTCGCGATAACGGGCGTCGGGTTCTCACGTATTCGGATTTGCGTAGCACCTTCATCGACCCTGACGGCCGGGAACCTGGCCGGACAATCGAACTGCACCTTACCGGGCATATGGAAAAGTTCGCTTGGTCCTTCGATGGGATCAAGTTTTCTGACGCAGAGCCGCTGCGGCTCAAGTACGGCGAGCGCCTGCGTATTACCTTGGTCAACGACACCATGATGACTCACCCCATCCATCTGCACGGCATGTGGAGTGACCTGGAGGATGAGGACGGCAATTTCATGGTGCGAAAACACACGATCGATATGCCGCCTGGCTCGAAACGAAGCTATCGCGTAACCGCAGATGCACTCGGGCGCTGGGCCTATCACTGTCACCTCATGTACCACATGGAGATGGGCATGTTCCGAGAAGTCCGCGTGGACGAATGAACTGGAGATACGAGATGAGCAAACCAATGAAACGAAGCGCCTTTTTCCTCTCTGCCGCGATGGTTGGCCTGCTCGCGGTGTACGCCCCGTCTTCCTGGTCCAGTGACAACCATGATCAGCACTCTCAAAAGTCGTCCAACGCGGCGCAATCGAACGGCTCGAAGAGCAAGCAAGCCCAGGGCATGAACCATGAAGGCATGGATCACGGCTCCATGAAAGGCATGGATCATGGCTCTATGGAGGGCATGGATCATGGTTCCATGGAAGGAATGGATCACAGCAAAATGATGGAATCGCATGGCAGCGACAAAGCTAAGGCAGGGAAAAATGGCCAATAGCGTTGCACGACCATCGCTGCTGGCATTCGCCGTTTCTTTAGGTGTGCTGGGCGTTTCGCCCAGCTTCGCCGCTGAAATGGATCATTCCGGAATGGACCACTCGGCAATGGGCCACGGTGCCATGCAGATGGACCACGCCTCATCACAGGCTGCGATGCCGGGCATGGACCACAGCCAGATGGGCGCGAGCAAGCAACCCACGCAACCTGCACCCGTTGATCACAGCAAAATGGGCCATGGCCAGCCCAAAGCGAAACCCGCCTCGATGGACCACAGCAAGATGGACCATGGAAGCATGAAAGGCATGGATCACGGGTCCATGGAAGGCATGGATCATGGCGCGATGGGTCATTCCACGATGGGAAACGGGAACGCTGATTCGCCGACCCCGACCAGCCGTACGCCAATCCCGGTGCTGACTGATGCCGACCGGCAGGCTGCCTTCCCCCCGCTTGACGGGCACAAAATGGATGACAGCGGGTTCAACAGCTTTTTCTTGCTAGACCAACTGGAATACCAAGATGCCGATGAAGGTAGCACGCTTGCTTGGGATGCATCCGGCTGGGTGGGCGGCGATATCAATAGGCTCTGGATTCGCTCGGAAGGTGAACGAACCAATGGTGTGACTGAAGATGCTGAGCTGCAGCTCCTCTATGGCCGCTCCGTAAGTCCATGGTGGGATGTAGTCGCCGGCGTCAGGCAGGACTTTAAACCGGAAGATCCCCAGACCTGGGCCGCGTTCGGTATTCAGGGCATGGCTCTGTATGACTTCGAAGCGGAAGCCACGGCGTTTATCGGTGAGAACGGTCAGACCGCTGCCCGTCTGGAAGGTGAATACGACATCCTGCTGACTAATCGTTTGATCCTTCAGCCAACTGCTGAGGCCAATTTCTATGGCAAGAACGATCCGGATCGCGGCGTCGGCTCTGGCCTGGCAAATACGGAAGTTGGGCTGCGGCTGCGCTACGAAATTGTCCGCCAGTTCGCACCGTACATAGGTGTCACTTGGAGCCGTTCCTACGGCAAAACCGCCGATTTCATCCGAGATGAAGGTGGGGATGTGGACGAAGCTCGCTTTGTCGCCGGTATTCGGATGTGGTTTTGAGAACTCAATATGAAAAGAACAATTACAACACTGGTGACGGCGGGTGCTGTTGGTAGCGCTGCAGTGCTTGGCGCCGCTTACTTCGGTCTCGTGAACGTTGGTGCGGATGACCCGCACTTCCCCGCTGTACATGCGTTTTTGGCCATGGCGCGTGATCGATCAATTGAAGTCCGTGCACGCGACATTGAGGTCCCAGATCTTAAAGATCCTGCTCTTATCCAAGCAGGGGCAGGCAATTACAACGCCATGTGTATCGGATGCCACCTCGCTCCTGGGGTGCAGAAAACTGAACTCAGCCAAGCCCTATACCCATCCCCACCAAACCTCACCGAGATAGGTGTAAGCGGTGACCCTGCTGCTGCGTTTTGGACCATCAAGCACGGTATCAAAGCGACAGGCATGCCAGCCTGGGGTAAGAGCATGGACGACCAGTACATCTGGGGAATCGTCGCGTTCCTGGACCAGCTACCGCAACTCAATGCTGAGCAGTACCAGATGATGGTCGCTTCCAGTGGTGGTCACCAACATGGCGGTGGCGAAAGCGATATGCATAACCATGAAGGCCAACACGGTGGTGCGAAATCAGGTCATGGAAATCATGATGATTCCGCAGCAAACGGCGTGGCTGAGGAAAGTCATGATCATGGCAGTTCGCATTCGGAGTCTTCATCAGTAGCGGAGCACCACGGTGAACACGAGTCCGGCGAGGCGCACTCGGACCACCACACAGGTTCTACTCCCAAAACCCATGTGCACAAAGACGGGAAGGAGCACACTCATGACAAGTAAGCGCCGCTTCCTCGGTTTAAGTACCGCAGCGTCACTTCTAATCGCCTCAGCCGCCTTTGCTGCGGAGCCCCTGACTATCGATATGCACCGGGACGCTAATTGCGGTTGCTGTAAGAAATGGATAGCGCACTTGGAGGCAAACGGCTTCAAGGTCGTCGACCACGTTGAAACGGACATGAGGGCGGTGAAGCAAGAGCTAGGAGTAGCTCCGAGGCTGGCTTCGTGTCACACCGCGGTTATCGATGGCAAGTTTGTGGAAGGTCACGTCCCCGCAGCCCAGGTGCAGGAGCTCATAAAGCGCAACGACCTGGCAGGCGTCGCGGTACCTGGCATGCCCGCTGGCTCACCAGGTATGGAGGTTGATGGCATGAAACACGCCTATCAAGTCATCGGCCTCACCAAGAGTGGGGACGATCAAGTAGTTGCCAGTTATCCTGACACGTAATGCAAGATGCCCCGGGGGAAGGGCTTCTGCCGGCCAGCCGACCAGCTGCAGCGCTGGTCGTGGTCAGCTTACTCCAAGACTTACCCTGTCCCTTCGGTCAGTTTTGACCTCTACAGTTAATTCCAGCAGAGCGATATTCGAGGATTTTCAACTCACCTGTTGAGTCCTCGTAATTCATCTGTGTCGGCATCACGTCGCAGCTACCTTTGAGCGAAGTCATACTGATAACTCTCGCCACATCCAGTTTCATTCCGTAGCGATAATGGATCACTTCAGGTGGTTTTTTTCCATTGGCAGCGGCGTAGGCACGCATTGCTTGCTCATTTGCCTGAATCATCTTTCCGTGTAAGCGATCAGATCCTCCTTCAGCTAAAGCGGATGAGGAGGCGATTACGAGCATGAGGGCGGCAATGCTTTTAGCGGTGTTCATTTCTGTTACTCCATGAAGACATGAGTGAAGCTTACCGACTGGGAGCTGTCATCCACGTGATCCAGGAATTACATGTTTGTAAGCAGGCTATCGATAATGATGGCTCTGAATACACGTGAAAGCCGCGTCGTTTCAGGCTGCGACAGTTTTAATTCTCTAGCGAATCAGTCTGAACCGGCGTTTTGGGTGATTGCGACAGTTTTGCGTTTCCTCTCCAAATGGCTGCAGGCCGCGAAAGACGGGACCCTCTAGCGACAGTTTTAATTCTCTAAATCCACCACCCGCAGAAAATTTCGTCACGCCCCAGAATGGGAATTTGCATTCGGGGCGCACCACGATTCATCTCGTGCCAGAAGCCGCCTGCAGTGCAATCAATTGGCGAGCCAAGACTCGACTACCTCAGCGCCATACTCGTTTTTCCAGGCCTTAAGCGTACGCTGATTACCACCCTTGGTCTCAACAACCTCTCCGCTGTGTGGATTCTTGTAGACCTTCACTTCGCGTGGTTTCCGAGAGGTTTTTGGGGCCATATCAGTGGAAGCCACCGCTTGCGGATCGAGGATCAGCACCACTTGGCGCAGGCCGTAGCCATACTCGTTGAGCAAACTGCGCAGCTTCGTTTCAAATTCCATTTCCTGCTTCAGGGCAGAGTCATTTTTCAGCGCTTCCAGCTCCGCCAGTTGGGCTGCGAGCTGTTGTTCGAGCAGGCGGAATTCAGCGAGACGGGACATAAGATTCTCCAAAATGGGTTCGATGATTTTAGCAATCAAGAAAGAAAGCGTGCTAACTATCTTGATCCCACATGCCTGAATCGGCAATCACGAGGCTGAGCGATCGGTGTGGATAAAAACGTGATGGCTTCAGGATCGTCGATCTGGGCGGCTTCACTTGCGAGGTAATCGATCAGCTTTTTGCTTCTTACCCAAACGTACTGCCGGCAAGCCGCGTTTGGAATGGATGGCCCCGCAACGGGGCGAAACCTGGCCTCCCAAAGGTGCTTGAACGCCTCCCTGGTCGACTTCCCCAAATACACCGCAATCTCCGGTCCCAAGATATAGCCACGCCTGAATCTGTCGATGGCTTGAGGCTTAACCATCAATTGCGTACGCCGGCCTCGTTCGACAGCAGTGCTCCATAGCAGACCCAGTCGAACGAACGCGTATGCGCATTGTTCTTTGACGCCTAACAGCGCAGCAGCCTTGACTACCGACAGGCCGGGAAAGACCGGACTCTTGTTCTCAGCTCGGGCTTGTTGCCACGCTGCAAAATCTTGCGGCTTGAGTAACCACGCCCCTACCGCAACCGAGCCATTCTCAGCTGGGCCGTAAGCGCGAAGTTCACCTGCACGTATTGCCTGAACCAACTCGACCAACCCACCCCCCTTGGGCAGAGAATGCTTGGCCAAGTAGTTGATCGACACCAGGCTCTGGTCAGAGCTGGTAGGCAGCTTCTCATCAATCAATTCGTTGATCGAGCGGCAGTCAATCAGCCACCTTTCGCCTGGGCGCGGTTCTCCACCAAAGAACTGGAGGGTACCACCAGCTAGCAGCTGCCTAACCCGATTGCGACAGAGGCTTAGCAAAGTCGAGGTTTCTTTCATATCAGCCACGCCCTGGAGATGCTGCGAGATTGCCTTCAAATGATCCAGGTCCACGACCGTAAAGACTCGATCTTCATGGACCTTCTCCCGATAGGCGATTTGTCCCTCCTGATGAAGGCGTTTTATGACTGATACCCCGAGACCACAAGCTTCAGCAGCAGAATCGAACGACACCCAACGATGTCTCTCAATCGTCTCCTCACTCAAATTGCGATTTCGCTTCGCTAACGGTGCTTCCCACGCATGCTGCAGAAATGATTCGAACTCTCGACGAAGAAAGTCAAAACAAGAGTCATCCAGATCACGGTGGATGTCGTGGTATATCGGGCCGAACGATCTGCTGAGCGTCCAATGTTCGTTATCGGAATGGACTGCCTTGAGGCCACTCAGCAGTTCTCTGAATGCGAGAGGCCAGTTCATGAGAACCACGCCCGCCGCGTTTGCCATAAGCCGCGATATCTCTAGCGAACCCGAATCAGCAACCTTCAGCGGCTGGGTTCTTTCCGTAGGCAAACTTCTGACAGCGAGACGCGATGACAACTCGTGAAACTGTTCGTAGGTGAGGGCCGCCAATCCCGCGTCAGCTGGCAACGAGTCGGCGTAAAACCTATCTTCAAAGCCAGAGGTGAGCCAGGCGGCCGTATCACTCGCCGGCGCGATCTCAAAATTGGTCCCACTCAATGAGGTGCCACACGCTTGGCAACTATTCGCACTCATTGCGCTTGGATCGGTTTCCTTCAGACAGTTGGGGCACCGCCCGTGGAGTTCAGTGCCGTGGACAGAACACGTCGTAACCAGGGTCAAGCCCCAGCTTTCTCTCCAATAACCGGCTTCGCCCAAACAGATCGGACAGTAACGAGCGTGATGAGTCGTCCATAACTTGACCCCCTTGGGCCTTGGATCACGAAACTCAGCAGATACCGCAGGCCAGCTCAGTGGTCCTTCCATCATCTGCAGCCAGTCCGCAACATCGGTCTCGTCGGCTCGTGCAAAGGCGGTGAGCAGTTCCTTTCTGGGTAATCCGTTGGCTTTCGCCAGGCGCTGCAGGTACCCCAAAAGACTTTCGTCTTGGTGTGGTCGTGGGTTGATTAAAAGACCAAACATTCCTACACATCCATGAAATCGAAGACATAAAAATCAGGGGAGTAGAGCCGGGCCGATAAGCCCGGCCCTTGGCCGTCAGGTACTGCTCTCTTCGAACGTCTCAAACGGCTCCCGCTTCCCGAACAGAGGCTGGAAATTGAAGCTCGCACTGAAGGGGTTTCGATCCTCGGTGGCGTAGCTCCAAACCTCGTCTTCAAAAGCCTGGGCCAGCACAGGAAGTTCAATCCCGACAAGGTCCTGGACTTGAACCAGCCAAACAGCCCTGTCCACAATCTTGATGAGGTAGTCGATCAATCCATAGGAAGCCAGGTAGAAGCGTTTAATCATCGCTGGCTCTACAAAACTGATGGTTTGAACAGGCAGTTCGCCCTCGATTGCCTGCAACAACATCACGAAATGAAGAGACGTATTAGCGGAGAAGGTGAAGCGATCGTATGCCACCGTGGCCGAAAACCTGCGTCGCAGTTGCTCGTTTGCTAGCAGGAGATTTTCGGTGCGCTTCAGCCCAATCAGAACAAACGCGATACTGGTTTCATTCATCAGACTCTTGATCCAGTCTGCTGCCTCATACGCACCATTACGACGATAATCGACCAGGTGCTGCGCCTCATCGAGGACCAACATCTCCACGCCAAGGTTCTTCAGCAGCAGGACTACTCGCGCAAATTTAACCTCTGCCGAATGTCCTCGTGCCTCTGCGAAGGGATCCTTCAGCTCTGCCAAAATGGCTGCTGCCAGGTTCTTTTTGGTTGGAGACGAAGGCATCTCGACGAACAGAACTGTCCGCTTCTGTGGGTCATGGCTCTCCAATTCCTCCAATGACCGAATGTACTCCTTGACCAATGTGCTCTTGCCCACTCCGCTTGGACCTTGGATCAGCAACCCTTTACTTGCTCTGGTACGCCGACTATCGCCGTGGATATCGCCTAGTCGCGTCAACGCTCGCTCGACTTGAGGGCTGTGAATAAAACGATCGCGGAGCGTAAAGCTGTATTCACCATGCTCGTAGCATTCGTACAGATTGATGGCGTTCATGGCTTAGAACTCCCAGCAGGGCGACGAACCGAGACCTTGAAGGCTGCTGGCGGAATGTTAGGAATAGAGTCACCGGTCCATTCCACTTCAGCGAGTACCTTGGGTGGAGGCGTGCTTTCGGTCACTCGACCCTCCTTGTCGATTTTCGCTATGGCAGCTGCGCGTCGTTTTCTGAGCGTCTGCGAACGGCGGGCCTCGTCTGCATCTTCCATAATTTCCTGGTAGCACCTGTGCGTAGCCTCGAAGCTAGGCTGCTCATTATATTTTTTCTCGCAGCGCTTTCTCGGCAGCCTTCCACACCTCCCTGCTCTTACCGGCCATTCGCTCATCTTTGGCGGGCACTTTGAAGAACAAGTTTCTGAAGCGGTCGTGAACCCAAACGTGCCCGGCTTCGTCTCGATAGCGGACGTTTACCTTTTCTCCGTCTGCCAAACGCATACGGAGCTCAGCAAGTTCCGTAGAGTGGTAGCCCACTTTGGCAACCTCGATGCCGTAATGGTGAACCTTCACCGAGGCCCGCTTGGCCAGAATGCACTCCAACGAGTCCAGGTCGACGGGAAGGCTGATGACATGGTTCGCCTCGCTAGTCCCCCAGACTTGAGCCGGTGTTCTGTTGTCCAGCCCCCGATGAGGAGTCTGGTGGTAACCATCGACGATCCATTTCACTACCACCGCCTCCAATTGAGGGAGCGTGAAACATGCATTCTTCTCCGAGTCGTAATCGCCACGCTGCTGGATATTCGAGAAGGTGGTACCCGGGAGGTTGTGGATAAGCCCCAGGTTCTGTGTGCTGAAAAAGCGTTCGACGGCACCTTTCCTTTGAGGGGCCCTTGAAGCGGGATACATGATCTCGATACCCAACTCGTTGAATCCCATGATGAGATCGCCCGCGTGAAATTCCGCTGCGTTGTCTGGGACTATTCGAGCCGGCAGCCCACGTGCCCACCATTCATTTCTCACTTTCGGAAAGCGCTTCAGCAATTCGGCTTTTGGACGGATTGAGCGTTCGATCACACGAAGCACGGTTTCCGTATTTGGCGCCGACAGGTGGAGCAAATATCCCATCACCATTCGAGAGAAGCGGTCGAGGACGATCGTCAGATAGGGGCGCCCAATGCACAGCCCCGAGGTTTCATCCACAAGCTGGACGTCCAACAAGGTGTGATCAATTTCCCAACGTTCCAAAATCTCATGCACACGTAGGACACCCGCCGCAACACGGTGCTTCTTGTCTGCTGCGTGTTTTCCGAGCCTCTCCTTATCCACAAGGTACGGATCCAGCTTGGCGATGTACCTTCGGACAGTCATTCCGCTTGGGATCTTGAGCTGATCCGAAGGCAAACGACTTTTGTTCCTCTCTTTTATCTGATCCTCGAATTCTGAAACGACCACGCTGACCGCTGGAATCGTATCCTGCAGGTAGGTTTTATTAATCACCCCTTCAAGAATAACTTCGAGCTCTCCCTGTATCGCGGCAGCCCGACCCTTTTTGGCATGCTGAGGGATAAGCTTTACTACGTTCTGGCCAATGTATTTGGCTGCCCAACGTCGAATAGTGGAAACCGAGGGTGCGCACGCATCCCCAATCTTTTTGGCGATATCTCTAAGCTTCTTGATCATGTCTTCGTCACCCGGTAGCTTGTATTTACCGCGCTTAGTTAGGTCGTCCAGATACTTGCGTCGACGCAATGCCTCATCTCCATGTTTTTTGGGGAAGCATGAAATATCTGGAGGGACGTTCCGCACATACGGAACCCTCCCAAGGTATGGCTGATCAGCGGAGATCTCGATCTCGCGCTTCTCGTAGGCCTCATAGAACTCCTTCTCGGATAGCTTCGTGGGCTCACCAAGCTCATCGAAAAAGAGCAGCTTCCGGTCAATAAGCCTCTTCTCAAGCACCATCAGTACGCCACGAACGATGACGACCAATTTCACCCTAAGGGAAAAGGTTTGCATGACGGTGCCCCCCTTGCAGGAAGACCGGGGAGTCAGTGTCAATTGACCTATCAAGGTCAATGCCCACCACCCCAAGGCCTAACAAGCGCCAGGCTTTCCCCTCACCAACCACGTAGAGCAGATCTGCAACGGTCATAGGCGGCCATTCGTTGAAGGTCGCCATTACCTCCTCCAACGCCTGATGCGAAAGCTCTGGACCGCGCCGGTGATACATCAGCCTTCTAAGATTGGTAGCCAGGGGTTCAGCTTCAATTAACTTTTCAGTGATCACCGAAAAGTTACGGGCAGTGGCGTTGAAGTAGCGCTCAGCGGCATCCAGTCGCTGCCTGACGCTGGCAATCTTCAGTCGGTCGTGAGGCTTCACTTCAAACCACCACTCGCGCCCATCCGCGAGGAAAACCTGTACGTCTGGGTAATATTTGAAGTAGCCCTGGAGCGATGGAACACGTTCCTCACTGGGCTGCGGGACGTAGCCGATGACCGCAGGAGACAGCTCAAGAAGCCGAAAAAGAGCGCCTTCGAGCTGGGACTCCCAGGGCACAGGCTTTTTATTTTTGAGCGATGGGAAGTAGCCGCGGTAATGGTTGGACCGCCGCGTGACCACCTTTCGTACTGTCATGAAACACCTCCGAAAATCTCGAAACGAGCGCCGACGCTGCGCCAAAAAATCAAGGCGCAGGGCGGGCGAAGTGAGGCCTTTCGACAGGCAACACTGTGCCGTCGAGTAACCTCGCTAAGGTCGAAAAAATGGGAGAGGATTGACAGTCGCTTCGAAAAAGCAGACATTGCGGGTTCTGAGGACGCAAGTCTGCTTCGCTAAGCGCGGTCAGTCCTCTCGGGATTGATCGCGTTTTTCTACATTTTCAGGTCTCCTTTTCTCTCATTGGTCATGACTCTCATGACTGATCAGAATCTAAAGCAATCGGCTTGCTCTCTTTATTTCTAAACGGCCACTTCGTGATCGCTGGAGCAATTTGGATCAGGTCTGAAGCTCTCGCTTCAAACAGCTGATTTGGCTGAAAATCTTCAGTGCAAAGCGGAAAAGTTGGTCATAGATCTTATTCCAACATCCCTTCGAAATCTACAAAAAATCCAAAATGGCAACTTCCACCAAATTCCATTTCCATACTAAATTGTTCAAATTAATACTTAACACGTACGCTTAATTAACTATTAAGGTGTTCAAATATTAGTTTTAAAGTCCTCTCAATCTCTCTGCTGCTCAGATCCGCCCGCCGACCCTCTCAGCACTTCCAGCGCCCCATCAAATCACTTCCTCAAATCCCCCCATCTGCATCATTTTCCAATGAGCGGAGTAGGGCGCCCCGGCAGGAATTCCAGGCAAAAAAAAGCCCGCGAAGGCGGGCTTGATGGTGACCGACAGGGGCCATGGTTGAAGCCCGGCCGGTCATCTATTTGTGAAAGCGTGCAGCTTTTCTGTGAACCTACAGTGGGCCTGATCAGAAGTCCAGGTTGGATACCGACAAGGCGTTGCTTTCGATGAAGTCACGACGCGGCTCGACCGCATCACCCATCAGGGTGTTGAACAGCTGGTCGGCAGCGATCGCATCTTCGATGGTCACCTTCAGCATCCGGCGTACGGTTGGGTCCATAGTGGTCTCCCACAGCTGATCCGGGTTCATCTCACCCAGACCTTTGTATCGCTGGATGGTGTGACGCTTGGCGGTTTCGTTCATCAGCCAATCCAGCGCTTCCTTGAACTCAGTGACCGCCTTGCGACGCTCGCCCCGCTGCACGTAGGCACCTTCGCCGAGGAGGGTGCTGAGCTTGGCGCCAATGGCGACTACAGTGCGGTAGTCGTTGCTGCCGAAGAAGTCACGATTGAAGGTGACGTAGCTGGCCAAGCCATGGGAGGTGATTTCCACTTCCGGCAGCCAGAGGTTGCGTTCCTTGTCTTCGCGCAGGCTGGCCTGGTAGGTGAGGCCGGACTTCTGGCTGTTGCTCAGACGCTCCTGGAACTGCGCCAGCCAGGTCTGCATAACAGCTTGGTTGGCCAGTTGCTCCAGGGTGACTTCCGGCAGGTAGATGAAGTGCTCGGTAAGCTCTTCAGGATACAGACGCGAAAGACGCTTGAGCGTTTTCATCACGGAACGGAATTCGTTCACCAGGCTTTCAAGCTGAACGCCGGAAACCGCTGGCGCCGATTCGTCCAGGTGCAGGCTGGCATCTTCCAGGGCCGACTGCGTCATGTACTCCTCCATGGCGTCGTCGTCCTTGATGTATTGCTCTTGCTTGCCTTTCTTCACCTTGTACAGCGGTGGCTGGGCGATATAGATGTAGCCACGCTCGACCAGCTCTGGCAGTTGGCGGAAGAAGAAGGTCAGCAGCAGGGTACGGATGTGCGAACCGTCAACGTCAGCATCGGTCATGATGATGATGTTGTGATAACGCAGCTTGTCGATGTTGTACTCTTCACGGCCAATACCGCAGCCCAGGGCAGTGATCAAGGTGCCCACTTCCTGGGAGGAGATCATCTTGTCGAAACGCGCTTTCTCGACGTTGAGGATCTTACCCTTGAGCGGCAGGATCGCCTGGGTGCGACGGTTACGACCTTGCTTGGCCGAGCCACCCGCGGAGTCACCCTCCACCAGGTACAGTTCGGAAAGGGCAGGATCCTTTTCCTGGCAATCAGCGAGTTTGCCTGGCAGGCCGGCGATGTCCAATGCACCTTTGCGGCGGGTCATCTCACGTGCCTTGCGCGCTGCTTCACGGGCGCGGGCAGCATCGATCATCTTGCCGACCACCGCCTTGGCTTCGTTGGGGTTTTCCAACAGGAAGTCGGCAAAGTACTTGTTCATCTCCTGTTCCACGGCGGTCTTCACCTCCGAGGAAACCAGCTTGTCCTTGGTCTGCGAGCTGAACTTCGGATCCGGCACCTTGACCGAGATGATCGCGGTCAGACCTTCACGGGCATCGTCGCCAGTAGTCGCGACCTTGTTCTTCTTGGCCAGACCTTCCTGTTCGATGTAGTTGTTCAAGCTACGGGTGAGCGAGGAGCGGAAACCGACCAGGTGGGTACCACCGTCACGCTGCGGAATGTTGTTGGTGAAGCACAGCAGATTTTCGTTGAAGCTGTCGTTCCACTGAAGGGCGACTTCGACACCCACACCGTCGTCACGTTGAACATTGAAGTGGAACACCTGGGAGTTGACCGGGGTCTTGTTGGTGTTCAGGTATTCGACGAACGCGCGCAGGCCACCTTCATACTTGAAGAACTCTTCCTTGCCGGTACGTTCATCCTTGAGCAGGATACCGACGCCTGAGTTCAGGAACGACAGTTCGCGAATACGCTTGGCAAGGATGTCCCAGCTGAAGTGGATGTTCTTGAAGGTTTCGGCCGAAGGTTTGAAGTGAATATGTGTACCGGTAGTTTCACTCTCACCGACCACTGCCATCGGGGCCTGTGGAACACCGTGAACGTACGTCTGTTCCCAGATCTTGCCACTACGGCGAACGGTCAGTACCAGCTTCTCGGACAGGGCATTCACAACGGAAACACCTACACCGTGCAGGCCGCCCGAAACCTTATAGGAGTTGTCGTCGAACTTACCGCCCGCATGGAGGACGGTCATGATGACCTCAGCTGCCGAGACACCTTCTTCTTTGTGCACGTCAACAGGAATGCCGCGACCATTGTCGCGAACACTAATGGATTCGTCCGGGTGAATGATGACAGTGATGTCGTCGCAATGACCCGCGAGGGCTTCGTCGATCGAGTTGTCGACCACCTCGAAGACCATGTGGTGCAGGCCGCTGCCATCATCGGTGTCGCCAATGTACATGCCGGGGCGTTTGCGCACGGCATCCAGTCCTTTCAGCACCTTGATGCTGGAGGAGTCGTACGTTTGATTTTCGCTCATGCCTTCACTCCCGATGGTCGTGGGTCTGGGTGATACGGCCTTGTTCCACGTGGAACAAAGCAACTGGCGTTTCCGTCTGCCAGCCTTCCCTCAGTAATTCGTGATCTACACAGGTGATAAAAACCTGGCAGTGTAATTCTTCAAGCAAGCGACATAGCGCGAGACGATGCTGCTCATCCAGTTCGGACGGCAAGTCATCCACGAGATAAATACAATGACCGCGGCGTGCCTGGCTGACGAGGTGGCCCTGGGCGATCCGCAAGGCGCAGACCACCAGTTTCTGCTGACCTCGGGACAAAATGTCGGCGGCATTGTTTGCGCCCAATCGCAGACGCAAATCAGCACGCTGTGGCCCCGCCTGGGTGTGCCCGATTTGCTGATCGCGAAGAAGAGAGGAGGCGAGTACTTCGTTGAGTTCCCGGTCCTTGTCCCAGCCTCGGTAGTAGCTCAGGGTTAACCCGTCCAGCTCAACCAGTTCACTCAGGGTCCGCTCGAAGACAGGCTTCAAGGCCTTGATGTAATTGCGACGGTATTCATCTATCTCCGCACTGGCCAGGCATAACTCCCGGTCCCAGGCGGCTTGCGAAGCAGCGTCAAGTGTACCATGACGCAACCATGAGTTCCGCTGCCGCAGCGCCTTCTGCAGGCGCTGCCAGGCAGTCATGAATCGAGGTTCCACGTGGAACACTCCCCAATCCAGAAACTGCCGACGCACTTTCGGGGCACCCTCGAGCAGGCGGAAGCTGTCCGGATTGATGAGCTGCAGCGGCAGTAGTTCAGCGAGTTGAGCTGTACTACGCGCATTTTGCCCATCGATACGGATAGTGAAATCGCCCTGACGATCCCGCGATATTCCTAGATTGCTCATTCCGCCTTCGACAAGCTGAACCTCTCCAAATACGGTGCAGGTAGGCTGCTCGTACTGAATGACCGGATTCAGGCGTGTACTGCGAAAGGAACGGGCGAGCCCCAACAAATGCACAGCTTCGAGCACGCTGGTCTTGCCGCTGCCGTTGGCGCCGTAAAGGATGTTGATGCGGGGGGAGGGAGAGAGGGTCACCGGGTGCAGGTTGCGCACCGCGGTGACCATGATACGTCGAAGTGACATTTGGCCTGCTACAGGTTACAGACGCATCGGCATGACGACGTAAGAAGAGTCATCGTTGCCGGCTTCCTGAAGCAGGGCGCTGCTATTGGAGTCGGACAGAATCAGGCGAACCTGTTCCGTGGTCATCACGCCCAACACGTCGAGCAGATAGCTGACGTTGAAGCCGATCTCAAGCGAGCTGCCGTTGTAATCGACGCTGATTTCTTCCTCGGCCTCTTCCTGCTCCGGGTTATTCGCCTGGATCTTCAATTGGCCCGAAGCCAGTTGCAGACGAATGCCACGGTATTTCTCGTTGGAAAGGATGGCAGTACGGCTGAAGGCTTCTCGCAGGGCCTGGCGATCGCCGATCACCAGCTTGTCACCACCTTTGGGCAGCACACGCTCATAGTCCGGGAACTTGCCGTCTACCAGCTTGGAGGTAAAGGTGAACTCACCGGTGGTCGCACGAATATGGTGCTGACCCAGGACGATGCTGACCATGCCTTCCGGATCGGTGAGCAGACGCGCCAGCTCGAGAATACCCTTGCGTGGCACGATGACTTGGTGGCGTTCGGCCTGACCAATGGCGGCTTGCATGGAGCACAGCGCCAGACGGTGACCGTCAGTGGCAACCGCTCGGAGGGTATCGGTCGACACCTCCAACAGCATGCCGTTGAGGTAGTAACGCACGTCCTGCTGAGCCATGGCGAAGCTGGTGCGCTCGATCAAGCGACGCAGCTTGCTCTGCTCCAGGTTGCAAGTCAGCGAGCCAGGACCTTCCTCGACGGTCGGAAAGTCATTGGCCGGCAGCGTCGAAAGGGTAAAACGGCTGCGCCCGGCCTTGACCAGCAACTTCTGCTCGTCGACCTTGATATCGATCAGAGCGTCGCTCGGCAAGCTCTTGCAGATATCCATCAGCTTACGCGCTGGGACAGTGATCTCGCCCGGCTCGGCCGGCTCTTCCAGTTGCACACGGCCAACCAGCTCGACTTCCAGGTCGGTACCGGTCAACGACAGTTGCTGGCCTTGCACGACCAACAGCACATTGGACAGGACCGGCAAGGTCTGGCGGCGCTCGACGACGCCTGCGACCAGTTGCAGGGGTTTCAACAGGGCTTCGCGTTGAATGGTGAAATGCATGGTCTAGTCCCTTGCCTTCAATTAGCTGCACCGACGTTCATCAGGTCGTCAGCGTACGCAGCAGGTTCTTGTAGTCCTCGCGGATATCCGCATCGGATTCTTTCAGTTCGTTGATCTTGCGGCAGGCGTGCAGCACGGTGGTGTGGTCCCGACCGCCAAACATGTCGCCGATCTCCGGCAAACTGTGGTTGGTCAGTTCCTTGGACAACGCCATGGCAACCTGACGCGGGCGTGCAACCGAACGCGAACGTCGTTTGGACAACAGATCGGCGATCTTGATCTTGTAGTACTCGGCCACCGTGCGCTGGATGTTATCCACACTCACAAGCTTGTCTTGCAGCGCCAGCAGATCCTTGAGCGACTCGCGAATCAGCTCGATGGTGATATCCCGGCCCATGAAGTGGGAGTGGGCGATCACCCGTTTCAAAGCACCTTCCAGCTCACGCACGTTGGAGCGTATGCGCTGGGCGATGAAGAACGCTGCATCGTGGGGCAGCTCGACCTTCGCCTGGTCGGCCTTCTTCATAAGAATCGCAACGCGGGTTTCGAGCTCCGGCGGCTCCACGGCGACCGTCAGGCCCCAACCGAATCGCGATTTGAGGCGCTCCTCCAGGCCTTCGATCTCCTTCGGGTAACGGTCACTGGTGAGAATCACCTGCTGACCACCCTCAAGCAAGGCGTTGAAGGTGTGGAAAAACTCCTCCTGGGAACGCTCCTTACGGGCGAAGAACTGGATATCGTCGATCAGCAATGCGTCGACTGAGCGATAGAAGCGCTTGAACTCGTTGATCGCATTGAGCTGCAGCGCCTTGACCATGTCGGCGACGAAACGCTCGGAATGCAGGTACACCACCTTGGCATTCGGGTTCTTCTTCAGCAGGTGGTTACCCACAGCGTGCATGAGGTGGGTTTTACCCAGGCCCACACCACCATAAAGGAAGAGCGGGTTGTAACCATGCTTAGGGTTGTCGGCCACCTGCCAGGCCGCAGCGCGAGCCAATTGGTTGGACTTACCCTCGACGAAGGTTTCGAAGGTGAAGGTACGGTTGAGGTAGCTGGTGTGCTTGAGCGCGCCTTCGACCTGGACCGTGCGTTGCTCGGTACGTGTGCTGGTGGCCGGCGCAGAAGCAGGCTCGCCCATCACGTCGAAACTGTCGCGCGAAGACGGCTCTTCGATCTCGAGCGCAGGTGCCAGCTCAAGCGCAGGTTCAACGACCGGCTCGCTCGGCTGCACGACCTGTGCGGCTTGCTGGACTTGGGTCTGCTGGGCCATTGACGCAGCGACCGCGGCACTGACAGGCGCATTGGGTGCAGCACGCGGAGCGGAACTGCGACGGCTACCTATTAATAAGGAAAGGGCAGGCGCAATGCCATTGCCACGCTCGCCCAACAGCTCGAGCAGACGGCCCAGGTACTTTTCGTTGACCCAATCGAGAACGAAACGGTTGGGCGCATAGACGCGCAACTCGTCGCCTTCGGCTTCGACCTGTAGCGGACGGATCCAGGTGTTGAATTGCTGGGCAGGCAGTTCATCGCGCAGAAGCTCCACGCACTGCTGCCAAAGTTCCACTGACACGGATATCCCCTGAGTTGAAAGCCGGATGAGGCAAAAACAAACCGCCATTGTACCGGGAGGTAGACCAGTTATCCACATGTGACACCGACTTGCACAGGGACAATTCGGCCAAAAAACTTCCTAAACGCCTTGCCTGCGCTGTGAATAAGCCCTGTGGATAACCAGCCCTGAGCACTATGCACAACCCCACCCTCAGACCTGTTGATAACTCAACTGTGGATAACAAGCCATTTGCTCCACAGGTTGTGCATGTCATCAGCACAGCGAAGGCACCGTTTACCGACAAGGTTATGATTCCCTGAAACGCACGCGGATAAAGGCGTTTGGCATGTTATCCACAGATAGTTATCCACTAAAGATTTATAAGTTCTTCAGAAAAGCTTTTTATATGTCCTTCTATTTTTTTCATGTTGTCTCTCGCCCACGTCCGGATCAAGCCACCTGACAGCCTTCGACCCCTCCGTACCTTCTATAGGCAAAAGCTGGTTGGAAATTGACCTATGGGCTTGCTTTCTCTAGAATCGCCGGTCTCTTAAAAAGGGGGCCATTCCGGCCCGTTGTCGACAAACCCAGGTAACACGCCATGAAACGTACTTTCCAACCAAGCACCATCAAGCGCGCGCGCACCCACGGCTTCCGTGCCCGTATGGCTACCAAGAACGGCCGCGCTGTTCTGTCGCGTCGTCGTGCCAAAGGCCGTAAGCGTCTGGCAATTTGATTTTTCGGCACAGGTGGTGAGTCAGGACTTCAGTCGGGATAAGCGACTGCTTACACCCCGGCACTTCAAAGCGGTCTTCGACTCCCCAACCGGCAAGGTTCCAGGGAAAAACCTGCTGATCCTTGCTCGCGAGAACGGCCTCGATCATCCACGCCTCGGCTTGGTGATCGGCAAGAAGAGCGTCAAGCTCGCCGTTCAACGCAATCGTCTCAAGCGTTTGATGCGCGATTCGTTCCGTCTGAACCAGCAGCTGCTCGCCGGGTTGGACATCGTGATCGTCGCGCGCAAGGGATTGGGCGAGATTGAAAACCCAGAATTGCACCAACACTTTGGCAAGCTCTGGAAGCGACTGGTTCGCAGTCGGCCCTCTCCAGCGGCTAATGCCGATTCCGCAGGGGTAGACAGTCACGATGCGTAAACTGGCACTCGTTCCGATCCAGTTTTACCGTTATGCCATTAGTCCACTGATGGCCAGTCACTGTCGTTTCTACCCCAGTTGCTCCTGTTACGCTTATGAAGCCATTGAAAGCCATGGCCTCTTGCGTGGTGGGTGGCTGGCCGTTCGTCGCCTGGGGCGTTGTCATCCGTGGAACGACGGTGGTTTCGATCCCGTTCCGCCCGCTCCTTCCTCCCGAACTTCTTCGATAGCCGAGTAATCATGGATATTAAACGCACGATCCTGATCGTCGCCCTGGCAATCGTGTCCTACGTCATGGTCCTGAAATGGAACCAGGACTACGGTCAGGCTGCCTTGCCGACTCAGAATACTGCTGCCAGCAATGTTGCCCCGGCGCTGCCGGACACCGTTCCGGCCGGCAATAACGGCGCCAGCGCCGATGTGCCGAGCACCAATGCTGAAGCGACACCAGCGGAGCTGGCACCTGTCGCTGTCAGCAAGGACCTGATCCGGATCAAGACTGATGTCCTGGACCTGGCTATCGACCCGGTCGGCGGTGATATCGTCCAGTTGACTCTGCCGAAGTACCCGCGTCGCCAGGATCATCCGGACATTCCGTTCCAGCTGTTCGACAACGGTGGCGAGCGCGTCTACTTGGCCCAGAGTGGCCTGACGGGCAGCAACGGTCCGGACGCCCGTTCCACCGGCCGCCCGCTGTACGCTTCCGACAGCAAGAGCTACCAGCTGGCTGATGGCCAGGACCAACTGGTGGTGGACCTGAAGTTCAGCGAAAACGGCGTCAACTACATCAAGCGCTTCAGCTTCAAGCGCGGTGAGTACGACCTGACCGTCAGTTACCTGATCGATAACCAGAGCGGCCAGGCCTGGAACGGCAACCTGTTTGCCCAACTCAAGCGTGACGCCAGCTCCGATCCGTCGTCGAGCACTGCTACCGGCACCGCCACCTATCTGGGCGCAGCCCTGTGGACAGCTTCGGAGCCGTACAAGAAAGTGTCGATGAAGGACATCGACAAGGGCAGTTTGAAAGAAAATGTGTCCGGTGGCTGGGTTGCCTGGCTGCAGCACTACTTCGTGACCGCCTGGATCCCGAATAAATCGGACAACAACGTCGTCCAGACCCGCAAGGACAGCCAGGGCAACTACATCATCGGTTACACCGGTCCCGCTCTGAACGTCCCAGCTGGCGCCAAGGCTGAAACCAGCGCCATGCTGTATGCCGGTCCCAAGATCCAGTCCAAGCTCAAGGAACTGTCCCCAGGGCTGGAACTCACGGTCGACTATGGCTTCCTGTGGTTCATTGCCCAGCCGATCTTCTGGCTGCTGCAACATATCCACAGCCTGCTGGGTAACTGGGGCTGGTCGATCATCGTCCTGACCATGCTCATCAAAGGTCTGTTCTTCCCACTTTCCGCCGCCAGCTACCGTTCGATGGCGCGTATGCGCGCCGTTGCGCCGAAACTGGCCCAGCTCAAGGAACGCTTCGGTGATGATCGCCAGAAGATGTCCCAGGCGATGATGGAGCTGTACAAGAAAGAGAAGATCAACCCACTGGGCGGCTGCTTGCCGATCCTGGTCCAGATGCCGGTGTTCCTGGCGCTGTATTGGGTACTGCTGGAAAGCGTCGAGATGCGCCAGGCCCCATGGATGCTGTGGATTACCGACCTGTCGATCAAGGATCCGTTCTTCATCCTGCCGATCATCATGGGCGCCACCATGTTCATCCAGCAGCGTCTGAACCCGACTCCACCGGATCCGATGCAAGCGAAGGTCATGAAGCTGATGCCGATCATCTTCACCTTCTTCTTCCTGTGGTTCCCAGCCGGTCTGGTGCTGTACTGGGTTGTGAACAACTGCCTGTCCATCGCACAGCAGTGGTACATCACCCGTAGCATCGAAGCCGCAACCAAAAAAGCTGCTGCTTGACGAACGGCTGACGGCCTGTGAATAAAAACGCCCCCTCGTGGGGCGTTTTTGCTATCTGTGTATTTTCCGTAGAGGTTTTCGAGCATGAACACTGTGCGTGAAACCATCGCCGCCATTGCCACCGCCCAGGGGCGCGGAGGCGTTGGCATCGTCAGGTTGTCCGGTCCACTGGCCAGCCAGGCAGGGCAGGCCATCACCGGCCGAATCCTGACGCCACGCCATGCCCACTATGGCCCGTTCCGTGACAACGATGGCCTGGTGTTGGATGAAGGCATCGCCTTGTTCTTCCCGGGGCCGAACTCGTTTACCGGCGAAGATGTCCTAGAGCTGCAAGGCCATGGAGGTCCAGTGGTGATGGACATGCTCCTGCAGCGCTGTCTGCAGTTGGGTTGCCGCCTTGCACGCCCAGGTGAATTCAGCGAACGGGCGTTTCTTAACGACAAACTCGACCTCGCCCAGGCTGAAGCGATCGCCGACCTGATCGAGGCGAGCTCCACCCAGGCAGCGCGAAACGCCCTACGCTCATTGCAGGGCGCTTTCTCCAAGCGGGTGCACGACCTAACCGAAGCGTTGATCGCATTGCGCATCTACGTCGAGGCGGCGATCGACTTCCCTGAAGAGGAGATCGATTTTCTAGCCGATGGCCATGTACTGTCGATGCTCGATAACGTGCGCAGCGAGTTGTCCACAGTCCAGCGTGAAGCCGGGCAGGGCGCTTTGCTGCGCGACGGCATGACCGTCGTCATCGCTGGTCGTCCGAATGCCGGCAAGTCCAGCCTGCTCAATCGCCTGGCTGGTCGGGAAGCAGCTATCGTCACGGACATCGCCGGGACCACGCGGGATATCCTGCGTGAACATATCCACATCGATGGCATGCCGCTGCACGTAGTGGACACCGCTGGCCTGCGCGACACCGACGATCATGTGGAAAAGATTGGCGTCGAACGTGCCCTGAAGGCCATCAATGAAGCGGATCGGGTGCTCTTGGTAGTGGATTCCACTGCGCCGGAAGCGAGCGATCCGTTCGCCCTGTGGCCAGAATTTCTCGACAAGCGGCCAGACCCAGCCAAGGTCACACTGATACGAAACAAGGCCGACCTCAGTGGTGAGTCAGTCGGCATGGAGCAGTGTGAAGATGGCCACGTGACCATCACCCTCAGCGCCAAGGGTGAAGACGGTGGGCTGGAGTTGTTACGCGATCACCTCAAGGCTTGCATGGGCTACGAGCAGACTGCCGAAAGCAGTTTCAGCGCCCGACGACGTCATCTGGAAGCCCTGCGCCAAGCCGAGTCGCATCTGGAGCATGGTCGCGCTCAACTGACCTTGGCCGGCGCCGGAGAATTACTGGCCGAAGACCTGCGACAGGCACAGCAAGCACTGGGCGAGATCACCGGGGCCTTCAGTTCCGACGACCTGCTGGGACGTATCTTCTCGAGCTTCTGTATCGGCAAATAGCGTCGGGCCGACGTTTTACACAGAGCCGCTCCACCGGGAGCGGCTTTTTTTTGCCTGTGGAAAGACCCGGCGGGCAGCCCCATCGCGGAAAAAATCATCAACAGATGCGAAGCAGAGCGGATGAGCTCTGTGGAAAAGTCGCCTTCAGCACCGTTGATAACCACCTTTTTTTGTTGAGGACAAACCGCCCTGTGGGTAATCAGCACTTTAATCCACAGGTTAAACGCTGTTATCCAGAACCCTCATACCCCTTCAAACACAGGGTTTTGAATTCGCCAAGACGGCATGGATACTGGGCTGTATAAGTTTATCCACAGATGCCTGGGTTCATAAGAATAAACATAAAAACAAAGCTTTTTTAAATTTTTCCTCTTTGTTTTCTTTAACCTGCCATTCATCCACAGCCTGGTCAAATTTTGCTCAGAAGGTTCCTTTGAAGGGGGTGAAGTCCCTATACTTGTCCGCTTACCTTCTCTATTCGCAAAAACAGGCACGAGGTGCGTGGTGGATTTCCCTTCCCGTTTTGAAGTGATCGTCATCGGCGGCGGCCATGCCGGTACCGAGGCTGCGCTTGCGTCCGCACGCATGGGTGTGAAAACCCTGCTGCTGACCCATAACGTGGAAACCCTCGGTCACATGAGCTGCAACCCGGCTATCGGTGGCATTGGCAAGAGTCACCTGGTCAAGGAAATCGATGCGCTCGGCGGCGCCATGGCACTGGCCACCGACAAAAGCGGCATCCAGTTTCGTATCCTGAACAACCGCAAAGGCCCGGCCGTCCGTGCGACCCGTGCCCAGGCTGACCGCGCTATCTACAAGGCCGTGGTCCGCGAGATCCTGGAAAACCAGCCGAACCTGTGGATATTCCAGCAGTCCTGTGATGACCTGATCGTCGAGCAGGACCAGGTCAAAGGTGTCATTACCCAGATGGGTCTGCGCTTTTTCGCCGATTCGGTGGTTCTGACTACTGGTACCTTCCTCGGTGGACTTATCCACATCGGTCTGCAGAACTATTCCGGCGGTCGTGCAGGCGATCCGCCCGCGATTGCCTTGGCCCACCGCCTGCGTGAACTGCCGCTGCGCGTCGGTCGTCTGAAAACCGGTACCCCGCCCCGTATCGACGGGCGTTCGGTTGACTTCTCGGTGATGACCGAGCAACCCGGTGACACACCGATTCCGGTCATGTCGTTCATGGGCAATGCCGACATGCATCCACGCCAGGTGAGTTGCTGGATCACCCACACCAATGCCCGTACCCACGAGATCATCGCCTCGAACCTCGACCGTTCACCGATGTACTCGGGCGTCATCGAAGGCGTAGGACCGCGGTACTGCCCATCGATCGAAGACAAGATCCATCGCTTCGCCGACAAGGAAAGCCACCAGGTGTTCATCGAGCCGGAAGGCCTGACCACCCATGAGCTATACCCCAACGGCATCTCCACTTCGCTGCCGTTCGATGTGCAACTGGACATCGTCCGCTCGATCCGTGGCATGGAAAATGCCCACATCGTTCGCCCGGGCTACGCCATCGAGTACGACTATTTCGACCCGCGCGACCTCAAGTACAGCCTGGAGACCAAGGTCATTGGCGGGCTGTTCTTCGCCGGGCAGATCAATGGCACCACCGGCTACGAAGAGGCCGGGGCCCAAGGTCTGCTGGCCGGCACCAACGCCGCGCTTCGCGCCCTGGGCCGTGACAGCTGGTGTCCGCGCCGCGACGAGGCCTACATCGGTGTACTGGTCGACGACCTGATTACCCTCGGTACCCAAGAGCCATACCGCATGTTCACTTCGCGTGCCGAATACCGGCTGATCCTGCGCGAGGACAATGCCGATCTGCGCTTGACAGAGAAGGGCCGCGAGCTCGGGCTGATCGACGACGCCCGCTGGGCGGCGTTCTGCACCAAGCGTGAAGGCATCGAGCGGGAGGAACAGCGGCTGAAGTCCACATGGATCCGTCCGGGGACGCCCGAAGGCCAGGCGGTTGTGGATAAGTTCGGCACACCGCTGAGCCATGAATACAACTTGCTGAACTTGCTGGCGCGTCCTGAAATCGACTATGCCGGATTGATCGAAGCGACCGGTGGGGAACAAATCGATCCACAGGTGGCCGAACAGGTCGAGATCAAGACCAAATACGCCGGCTATATCGACCGTCAGCAGGAAGAAATCGCCCGCCTGCGTGCCAGCGAAGATACCCGTCTGCCTGTGGATATCGACTACACCACGATTTCCGGGCTGTCTAAGGAGATCCAGAGCAAGCTCGGCCAGACGCGTCCAGAGACCCTCGGGCAGGCTTCGCGTATTCCTGGCGTGACGCCCGCCGCAATTTCCCTGTTGCTGATTCATCTGAAAAAACGCGGCGCAGGCCGCGAATTGGAGCAAAGCGCTTGAGTTCCCTGGTCACCCCGCAACATGCACAAGAGTTGTCCACAGGCGCGCGCCAGCTCGGTGTCGAGCTGAGCCCGCAGCAGCAGGAAAAACTGCTGGGTTACCTGGCCCTGTTGATCAAGTGGAACAAAGCGTACAACCTGACCGCAGTGCGCGACCCGGACGAGATGGTGTCGCGCCATTTGCTCGACAGCCTGAGCGTCATGTCGTTTATCCACAATGACACCCAGCGTTGGCTGGATGTCGGCAGTGGCGGCGGTATGCCGGGGATTCCGTTGGCCATTCTGCATCCGCGCAAGCAAGTGACGCTTCTCGACAGCAATGGCAAGAAGACACGCTTCCTTACCCAGGTGAAAATGGAGCTCAAGCTGGACAACCTGCAGGTTATCCACAGCCGGGTGGAAGAATTCCAACCGGCGCAGCCGTTCTGCGGGATCATCTCTCGTGCGTTCAGCAGCATGGAGAACTTCACCAACTGGACACGCCACTTGGGCGACGCCCGGACGCAATGGCTTGCAATGAAGGGGCTGCATCCGGCCGATGAACTGGTAGCATTGCCCGCAGACTTCACAGTGGAAAGCGAGCAGGCCCTGACCGTTCCGGGTTGCCAGGGCCAGCGCCATCTGCTGATACTGCGCCGCAAGGCATGACTGGGAACACACGCAACAATGGCTAAGGTATTCGCAATCGCGAACCAGAAAGGTGGTGTGGGCAAGACCACCACCTGTATCAATCTCGCCGCATCGCTGGCCGCGACCAAACGTCGCGTGCTGCTGATCGACCTCGATCCACAGGGCAACGCCACCATGGGTAGTGGTGTGGACAAGCACGTCCTGGAGCATTCGGTCTATGACCTGCTGATCGGGGAATGCGACTTGGCCCAGGCCATGCACTACTCCGAGCATGGCGGCTTCCAGCTGCTGCCGGCCAACCGCGACCTCACCGCCGCCGAAGTGGTGCTGCTGGAAATGCAGATGAAGGAGAGCCGCCTGCGCAACGCGTTGGCGCCGATCCGCGAGAATTACGATTTCATCCTCATCGACTGCCCACCCTCGCTGTCGATGCTGACCCTCAATGCCCTAGTCGCCTCCGATGGCGTGATCATTCCGATGCAGTGCGAGTACTACGCGCTCGAAGGTCTCAGCGACCTTGTGGATAACATCAAGCGCATCGCCGCCCGCCTGAACCCGGAGCTGAAGATCGAAGGCCTGCTGCGGACCATGTATGACCCGCGCCTGAGCCTGAACAACGATGTGTCGGCCCAGCTCAAGGAGCACTTCGGAGACCAGTTGTACGACACGGTCATCCCTCGCAACATTCGCCTGGCCGAGGCGCCGAGTTTCGGCATGCCGGCCCTGGCCTACGACAAGCAATCGCGTGGCGCATTGGCCTACCTGGCATTGGCCGGTGAACTGGTGCGCCGTCAACGCCGTCAATCACGCACTGCACAGACAACTTAAGGAATCCGCATGGCCGTTAAGAAACGGGGTCTCGGACGTGGGTTGGATGCACTGCTCAGTGGTCCTTCCGTCGGCGCGCTCGAAGAGCAGGCTGTGAAGGTGGACCAGAAGGAACTGCAACACCTGCCGGTCGAACTGATCCAGCGTGGCAAGTATCAGCCACGCCGCGACATGGACCCCGAAGCGCTCGAAGAACTGGCGCACTCGATTCGCAACCAGGGCGTGATGCAACCGATCGTGGTCCGCCCGATCGGTGAGAACCGCTACGAAATCATCGCCGGTGAGCGCCGCTGGCGCGCCACCCAGCAGGCTGGCCTGGACACCATTCCGGCCATGGTCCGCGAAGTGCCGGACGACGCCGCCATCGCGATGGCCCTGATCGAGAACATCCAGCGTGAGGATCTCAACCCGCTGGAAGAAGCCCTGGCGCTTCAGCGGCTGCAGCAGGAATTCGAGCTGACCCAGCAACAGGTCGCTGATGCCGTGGGCAAGTCACGGGTTACCGTGGCCAACCTGCTGCGCCTGATCTCACTGCCCGAAGCGATCAAGACCATGCTGGCCCACGGCGACTTGGAGATGGGCCATGCCCGTGCATTGCTTGGGCTGGAAGAAAATCGCCAGGAAGAGGGGGCGCGGCATGTTGTCGCACGTGGCCTTACCGTGCGCCAGACCGAGGCATTGGTGCGTCAATGGCTCAATGGCAAATCTGATCCGGTCGAGCCGAGCAAACCTGATCCGGATATCGCGCGCCTTGAACAGCGTCTGGCAGAGCGCCTGGGCTCGGCGGTTCAGATACGTCATGGCAACAAGGGCAAAGGCCAACTTGTAATTCGTTACAACTCTCTTGATGAGTTGCAAGGCGTACTGGCTCACATTCGCTGAAACACTTCCTGTTGTAGCGCGCAGTCGGAAATCACTACCGAATAGTTGAATAGGGGTTAAACCACCCCTATACTCTGCGCGCATTTTGTCGGCACAAATTATGCCAAGTCATTGCTGACTTGACGGTCGACTTTCGAGGAGCAGTTGTGATGGAAATCCGCACGCCAAACCGCTTGCCTTTCCATCGCTGGGCGGTTTTTCCGGTACTGCTGGCTCAATGTATCGTGTTTCTGCTGGCAACTCTGGTGTTGTGGCAGTGGCAAGGAGCGGTCAGCGGTTATTCAGGTCTCTGCGGAGGGCTGATTGGCTGGCTGCCCAATGTGTATTTCGCCTGGAAGGCTTTTCGCTATAGCGGGGCCAGGGCAGCGCAGGCCATCGTCAAGTCGTTTTACGCAGGCGAGGCAGGCAAATTGATTTTGACGGCAGTGCTTTTTGCACTGACCTTCGCAGGAGTGAAGCCATTGGCGCCGTTAGCAGTATTCGGCGTCTTCCTGCTGACCCTACTGGTCAGCTGGTTCGCGCCCCTGCTGATGAATAAAAGACTTTCGAGACCTTAGGGCGTTTGAGGCAACCATGGCAGCAGAAACCGCTTCGGGCTATATCCAGCACCACTTGCAGAACCTGACCTACGGTCAACTACCAGACGGCAGCTGGGGCTTCGCCCATTCGGCTGCAGAAGCCAAGGCAATGGGCTTCTGGGCGTTCCACCTGGACACCCTGGGTTGGTCCGTCGCGCTGGGTCTGATCTTCCTGTTCATCTTCCGCATGGCAGCCAAGAAGGCGACTTCCGGCCAGCCTGGCGGTCTGCAGAACTTCGTCGAAGTGCTGGTGGACTTCGTCAACGGCAGCGTGAAGGATTCCTTCCATGGCCGTAGCCCGGTGATCGCCCCACTGGCGCTGACCATCTTCGTCTGGGTGTTCCTGATGAACGCCATCGACCTGGTACCGGTCGACTGGATTCCGCAGCTGGCCATCCTGATCTCTGGCGACCCGCACATTCCGTTCCGTGCCGTGTCGACCACCGACCCGAACGCGACCCTGGCCATGGCCTTCTGCGTGTTCGCCCTCATCATTTTCTACAGCATCAAGGTCAAGGGCCTGGGCGGCTTCATCGGTGAGCTGACCCTGCACCCGTTCGGCAGCAAGAACATCTTCGTTCAGATCCTGCTGATCCCTGTGAACTTCCTGCTGGAATTCGTCACCTTGATCGCCAAACCGATCTCGCTGGCACTGCGTCTGTTCGGCAACATGTACGCCGGCGAACTGGTGTTCATCCTGATCGCCGTGATGTTCGGCGCCGGCATCCTCTGGCTCAGCGGCCTGGGTGTGGTGCTGCAGTGGGCGTGGGCTGTGTTCCACATCCTGATCATCACCCTGCAAGCCTTCATCTTCATGATGCTCACCATCGTCTACCTGTCGATGGCTCACGAAGATAACCATTAAGACCGCCTGGCGTGTCTGATAGCCTTCCCTGCCTGTTTGGGGGGAAGGCTGAAAACGTCCGCAAGGGCACCGCTGTACCAAACGATTTGTTTTACCGCTTCAAACTAAAAACCTAACCAATACGACGTAAAAGTCGGGAGGAAAGATGGAAACTGTAGTTGGTCTGACCGCTATCGCTGTTGCTCTGCTGATCGGCCTGGGTGCTCTGGGTACCGCCATTGGTTTCGGCCTGCTGGGCGGCAAGTTCCTGGAAGGCGCTGCTCGTCAGCCTGAAATGGTTCCGATGCTGCAGGTCAAAATGTTCATCGTTGCCGGTCTGCTCGACGCCGTAACCATGATCGGTGTTGGTATCGCTCTGTTCTTCACCTTCGCGAACCCCTTCGTTGGTCAGATCGCCGGCTAATCACTCGTTTCTACGAGTTGATTGGTGTGATGGACAAAGACCGAGCGAGGTGTTGGCGTGAACATTAATGCAACCCTGATTGGCCAATCCGTTGCTTTCCTGATTTTTGTGCTCTTCTGCATGAAGTACGTATGGCCTCCGGTCATCACTGCTCTGCAAGAGCGCCAGAAGAAGATTGCCGACGGCTTGGACGCTGCCAACCGCGCAGCTCGCGACCTGGAGCTGGCCCAAGAGAAAGCGGGTCAGCAACTGCGTGAAGCAAAGGCACAGGCAGCCGAAATCATTGAGCAAAGCAAGAAACGCGCTGCTCAGCTTGTCGAGGAAGCCCGTGAACAGGCTCGCGTCGAAGCTGACCGTGTGAAGGCTCAGGCTCAAGCCGAGATCGAACAGGAACTCAACAGCGTCAAAGACGCCCTGCGTGCCCAAGTGGGTGCCCTGGCCGTTGGCGGTGCTGAAAAGATCCTTGGCGCCACAATCGATCAAAACGCGCATGCGGAGCTGGTTAACAAACTGGCCGCTGAAATTTAAGCGAGGGCGATCATGGCAGAACTGACCACGTTGGCCCGACCTTACGCTAAGGCTGCCTTTGAGCACGCCCAGGCCCATCAGCAACTGGCCAATTGGTCAGCCATGCTCGGCCTGGCTGCTGCGGTGTCGGAAGACGACACCATGCAGCGCCTGCTCAAGGCCCCGCGACTGACAAGCGCAGAAAAGGCCGCCGCATTCATTGAAGTGTGCGGTGACAAGTTCGATGCACAGGCACAGAATTTCATTCATGTTGCCGCGGAAAACGACCGTCTCCTGCTCCTGCCGGAGATTGCCGCTCTGTTCGACCTGTACAAGGCCGAGCAAGAGAAATCCGTGGACGTGGAAGTCACCAGTGCTTTTGCGTTGAACCAAGAACAGCAAGACAAACTCGCCAAGGTTCTCAGTGCACGGCTCAGCCGGGAAGTGCGCCTGCACGCGTCGGAGGATGCCAGCCTGATCGGCGGCGTCGTCATCCGCGCCGGCGACCTGGTAATCGATGGCTCGGTTCGCGGCAAGATCGCGAAACTGGCCGAAGCATTGAAATCTTGAGTTTGAAGGGGCAGCAGAGCAATGCAGCAACTCAATCCTTCCGAAATTAGTGAAATCATCAAGGGTCGCATCGAGAAGCTCGATGTCGGCTCCCAAGCCCGTAACGAAGGTACCGTCGTAAGCGTTTCCGACGGTATCGTGCGGATCCACGGTCTGGCCGACGTTATGTACGGCGAAATGATCGAGTTCCCGGGCGGCGTATACGGTATGGCACTGAACCTGGAGCAAGACTCCGTAGGTGCGGTGGTACTGGGTGCGTACACCTCCCTCGCCGAGGGCATGAGCGCCAAGTGCACCGGTCGCATCCTCGAAGTGCCGGTCGGCAAGGGCCTGCTGGGCCGCGTCGTTGACGCGCTGGGCAACCCTATCGATGGTAAAGGTCCTCTGACCACCACCGAAACCGACGCGGTCGAGAAGGTCGCTCCGGGCGTTATCTGGCGTAAATCGGTAGACCAGCCTGTACAGACTGGCTACAAATCGGTCGACGCCATGATCCCGGTTGGCCGTGGCCAGCGCGAGCTGATCATTGGTGACCGTCAGATCGGTAAGACCGCCATGGCGGTCGATGCGATCATCAACCAGAAAAACAGCGGTATCTTCTGCGTTTACGTGGCCGTCGGCCAGAAGCAGTCGACCATCGCCAACGTCGTTCGCAAGCTGGAAGAAGCCGGCGCCCTGGCCAACACCATCGTTGTTGCCGCCAGCGCCTCGGAATCCGCCGCACTGCAGTTCCTGGCCCCGTACGCCGGCTGCACCATGGGCGAGTACTTCCGTGACCGCGGTGAAGACGCACTGATCGTTTACGATGACCTGTCCAAGCAGGCCGTTGCCTACCGTCAGATCTCCCTGCTGCTGCGCCGTCCGCCAGGACGTGAAGCGTACCCAGGCGACGTGTTCTATCTCCACTCCCGTCTGCTGGAGCGTGCGTCGCGCGTTTCCGAAGAGTACGTCGAGAAGTTCACCAACGGTGCCGTGACTGGCAAGACCGGTTCCCTGACCGCTCTGCCGATCATCGAAACCCAGGCTGGCGACGTTTCCGCGTTCGTTCCGACCAACGTGATCTCGATCACCGACGGTCAGATCTTCCTGGAATCGGCCATGTTCAACTCGGGCATCCGCCCTGCAGTTAACGCCGGTGTTTCGGTATCCCGTGTTGGTGGTGCCGCCCAGACCAAGATCATCAAGAAGCTGTCCGGTGGTATCCGTACCGCTCTGGCTCAGTACCGTGAACTGGCTGCATTCGCCCAGTTCGCTTCTGACCTGGACGAGGCTACCCGCAAGCAGCTGGAGCATGGTCAGCGCGTTACCGAGCTGATGAAGCAGAAGCAGTACGCTCCGATGTCCATCGCGGACATGGCGCTGTCGCTGTACGCCGCTGAGCGTGGCTTCCTGACCGACGTAGAAGTCTCCAAGGTCGGTAGCTTCGAGCAAGCACTGATCGCCTACTTCAACCGTGATCACGCCGAACTGATGGCCAAGATCAACGTGAAGGGTGACTTCAACGACGAAATCGACGCTGGCATCAAAGCCGGTATCGAGAAGTTCAAGGCCACCCAGACCTGGTAAGCCGCAGCGGGGGCTCCGGCCCCCGCTTGCTAACCTGATAGGTGATACATGGCAGGCGCAAAAGAGATTCGCAGTAAGATTGCGAGCATCAAAAGCACGCAAAAAATTACCAGCGCCATGGAGAAAGTGGCGGTCAGCAAGATGCGCAAGGCACAACTGCGCATGGCTGCTAGCCGTCCTTACGCGGAGCGTATCCGCCAGGTGATCGGTCATCTGGCCAACGCCAACCCGGAATACCGCCACCCGTTCATGATCGAGCGCCCTGTAAAGCGCGCCGGTTATATCGTGGTGAGCAGTGACCGTGGTCTGTGCGGTGGCTTGAACACCAACCTGTTCAAGGCCCTGGTCAAGGACATGAACGAGAACCGCGAACAGGGCGTTGAAATCGACCTGTGCGTGATCGGCAGCAAGGGTGCGACTTTCTTCCGCATCTTTGGCGGCAACGTAGTAGCCGCGATCAGCCACCTGGGCGAAGAGCCATCGATCAATGATCTGATCGGCTCCGTCAAAGTGATGCTGGACGCCTACCTGGACGGCCGTATCGATCGCCTCTCGGTGGTTTCGAACAAGTTCATCAACACCATGACCCAAAAACCGACGGTCGAGCAATTGGTACCGTTGGTGGCAACCCCGGATCAGGATCTCAAGCATCACTGGGACTACCTGTACGAACCCGACGCAAAAGAGCTGCTGGACGGCTTGATGGTGCGTTACGTGGAGTCGCAGGTGTACCAGGCGGTGGTCGAGAACAACGCTGCTGAACAAGCGGCCCGGATGATCGCCATGAAGAACGCCACAGACAACGCCGGTGATTTGATCAGCGAACTCCAGCTGATCTACAACAAGGCGCGTCAGGCTGCGATCACCCAGGAGATCTCGGAAATCGTCGGCGGCGCTGCCGCGGTTTAACGGTTCAAATATTCAGAGGATCCAGCTATGAGTAGCGGACGTATCGTTCAAATCATCGGCGCCGTCATCGACGTGGAATTCCCACGTGACGTCGTGCCGAGTGTTTACAACGCGCTGAAAGTACAAGGCGCGGAAACCACCCTCGAAGTTCAGCAGCAGCTGGGCGACGGCGTGGTTCGTACCATTGCGATGGGCTCCACCGAAGGCCTGAAGCGCGGTCTGGATGTCGTCGACACCGGTGCTGCCATCTCTGTTCCAGTCGGTAAGGCCACCCTGGGCCGTATCATGGACGTTCTGGGCAACCCGATCGACGAAGCTGGCCCGATCGGCGAGGAAGAGCGCCGTGGTATCCACCAGAAGGCGCCTTCGTTCGCTGACCAGGCAGGCGGCAACGACCTGCTGGAAACCGGCATCAAGGTAATCGACCTGGTCTGCCCGTTCGCCAAGGGTGGTAAGGTGGGTCTGTTCGGTGGTGCCGGTGTCGGCAAGACCGTTAACATGATGGAACTGATCCGTAACATCGCCATCGAGCACAGCGGTTACTCCGTGTTCGCCGGTGTGGGTGAGCGTACTCGTGAGGGTAACGACTTCTACCACGAGATGAAGGACTCCAACGTTCTCGACAAAGTAGCACTGGTCTACGGTCAGATGAACGAGCCACCAGGAAACCGTCTGCGCGTAGCGCTGACCGGTCTGACCATGGCTGAGAAGTTCCGTGACGAAGGTAACGACGTTCTGCTGTTCGTCGACAACATCTATCGTTACACCCTGGCCGGTACCGAAGTATCCGCACTGCTGGGCCGTATGCCTTCGGCAGTAGGTTACCAGCCGACCCTGGCCGAAGAGATGGGCGTTCTGCAAGAGCGTATCACTTCGACCAAAGAAGGTTCGATCACCTCGATCCAGGCCGTATACGTACCTGCGGACGACCTGACCGACCCGTCGCCAGCCACCACCTTCGCCCACTTGGACGCCACCGTCGTTCTGTCCCGTGACATCGCCTCCCTGGGTATCTACCCAGCGGTCGACCCACTGGACTCGACTTCGCGCCAGCTGGACCCGAACGTGATCGGCAACGAGCACTACGAAACTGCCCGTCAGGTTCAGTATGTTCTGCAGCGCTACAAAGAGCTGAAGGACATCATCGCGATCCTGGGTATGGACGAACTGTCCGAAGCCGACAAGCAACTGGTTGCCCGCGCTCGTAAGATCCAGCGCTTCCTGTCGCAGCCGTTCTTCGTGGCCGAAGTCTTCACCGGTTCGCCAGGCAAGTACGTTTCCCTGAAAGACACCATCGCTGGCTTCAGCGGCATCCTCAAAGGTGACTACGACCACCTGCCAGAACAAGCGTTCTACATGGTCGGCAGCATCGACGAAGCGATCGAGAAAGCCAAGAAACTGTAATCCCGGCGCCCCGAAAGGGGCGCTAATCAGGTTGAGGCAAGCAGATGGCTATGACAGTCCATTGCGATATCGTCAGCGCGGAAGGAGAAATCTTCTCCGGTCTGGTCGAGATGGTGGTTGCGCACGGCAACCTGGGCGATCTAGGTATCGCTCCAGGCCACGCGCCGCTGATCACCAATCTGAAACCAGGTCCGATCACGCTGACCAAGCAGGGTGGCGATCGCGAGGTGTTCTACATCTCCGGTGGTTTCCTGGAAGTGCAGCCGAACATGGTCAAGGTACTCGCCGATACCGTGCAACGTGCCGCCGACCTGGACGAAGCCTCCGCTCAGGATGCCGTCAAGGCTGCTGAGAAGGCCCTGCATGAGAAAGGCGCGGATTTCGACTACAGTGCCGCATCCGCACGTCTGGCCGAGGCCGCAGCTCAGCTGCGTACCGTCCAGCAGATCCGCAAGAAGTTCGGCGGCTGATACCGCAGGCTTCATGCAGATTGAGAAAAAGGGTAGCCATCGGCTACCCTTTTTCTTTTTGTCCTTCATATACCGGTCATGTCACTGACCGCCCAGGATTGGTAGCCAGTCAATGTCTCTCGATATCGTTATTCTCGCCGCAGGCCAAGGCACCCGCATGCGTTCGGCGCTGCCCAAGGTTCTGCATCCGGTTGCTGGCAACTCCATGCTGGGCCATGTTATCCACAGCGCCCGACAGCTCAAGCCCACGGGCATTCATGTGGTTATTGGCCATGGCGCGGAGTTGGTGCGTGAGCGTCTGGCCGCCGACGACCTGAACTTCGTGATGCAGGACAAACAGCTGGGTACCGGCCACGCTGTTGCCCAGGCTCTGCCAGCGATCACTGCCGACACCGTACTGGTGCTCTATGGCGATGTACCGTTGATCGAGGTCGAAACCCTGCAGCGCCTGTTGGCCAAGGTCAGCGCCAACCAGCTGGGCCTGCTGACTGTCGATCTGGAGGACCCGACTGGTTATGGCCGCATCGTTCGTGATGCCCAGGGCCAGGTGATGGCCATCGTGGAGCACAAGGATGCCAGCGATGCACAGAAAACGATCAGGGAAGGCAACACCGGCATCCTGGCCATGCCGGCGACCCGCCTGGCCGACTGGATGAGCCGTTTGTCCAACAACAATGCTCAAGGCGAGTACTACCTCACCGATGTGATCGCCATGGCCGTGGCTGATGGCTTGGTGGTGGCCACCGAGCAGCCTCATGACCCGATGGAAGTGCAAGGCGCCAACGACCGGCGTCAGCTGTCGGAGCTCGAGCGTCATTATCAGTTGCGCGAAGGCCGTCGTCTGATGGCCCAGGGCGTGACCCTGCGTGACCCGTCGCGCTTCGATGTGCGAGGCGAGGTGACCGTCGGTCGCGATGTGCTGATCGACATCAACGTGATCCTCGAAGGCAAGGTGGTCATCGAAGACGACGTACAAATCGGCCCCAACTGCGTGATCAAGGACAGCACCCTGCGCAAGGGCGCGATCATCAAGGCCAACAGTCATATCGAGGGGGCCGTGATGGGGGAGGGCAGCGATGCCGGTCCCTTTGCTCGCCTGCGTCCGGGCAGTGTGCTGGACGCCAAGGCCCATGTGGGTAACTTTGTCGAACTCAAGAACGCCCACCTGGGTGAAGGCGCCAAGGCCGGTCACCTGACTTATTTGGGCGATGCGCAGATCGGGGCGCGTACCAATATCGGCGCAGGCACCATCACCTGCAACTACGATGGCGCCAACAAGTTCAAGACGGTAATGGGCGAGGATGTGTTCATTGGTTCCAACAACTCCCTGGTAGCCCCGGTGGAAATTCAGTCCGGCGCAACCACCGCAGCCGGCTCGACCATTACCCAGACGGTCGAAACCAAGCAGTTGGCCGTGGCCCGTGCCCGCCAGCGCAATATCGATGGCTGGAAGCGTCCTGAGAAAATCAAGAAGAGCTGATTTATCCACAGTCAGTTATGCACAGGCCGGCTTATGTGAATAAGCCGGCTTTTTTTCTATCTGTGGAAAACCAATCGCAACCTACAAGGCGCTGTCGACTTGAGCCGACAAAATGCGGCAGGCAGTGCTTGACGAATGATTGTCCTTAGGTTTTGATTGCAACCATTATCTTTCGAATCGAAACTTAAGCCGCCAATGTCGAAACGAAACACCCCTCAGCGTCGCCACAACATTCTGGCTTTGCTCAACGAACAGGGCGAAGTGAGCGTGGACGCGTTGGCTAAGCGTTTCGAAACCTCCGAAGTCACCATTCGCAAGGACTTAGCAGCGCTGGAATCCAATGGCCTTCTGCTGCGCCGCTATGGCGGTGCCATCCCTGTGCCACAGGAAATGCTCGTCGAGACCGTACAGCCTGTGTCGAGCTACAAGCAGGCGATTGCCAAGGCGGCTGTAGGACGGATTCGTGAACACGCGCGCATCATCATCGACAGCGGCAGCACGACCGCCGCCATGATCCCGCAGTTGGGGCGCCAGCCCGGCCTGGTGGTGATGACCAACTCCCTGAACGTGGCCCGCGCCATCAGCGAACTGGAGCACGAACCGGTGTTGCTGATGACCGGCGGTACCTGGGATCCCCATTCCGAATCCTTCCAAGGCCAGGTCGCCGAGCAGGTCCTGCGTTCCTACGATTTTGACCAGCTGTTCATCGGTGCCGATGGCATCGATCTCACCCGTGGTACGACGACCTTCAATGAACTGCTGGGCCTGAGCCGGGTCATGGCGGAGGTCGCCCGGGAAGTGATCGTGATGGTCGAGTCGGACAAGGTCGGGCGCAAGATCCCCAACCTCGAGCTGCCCTGGGGCAGCGTCAACACCCTTATTACAGATGATCGCCTGCCGCTGGAGGCACGCGAACAGATTCAAGCCCGCGGCATCAATCTGATCTGCGCCGCGATCAGCCAGGAGCAATAACCATGTGTGGAATCGTCGGTGCCGTAGCCGAGCGTAATATCACTGCCATCCTCATCGAAGGCCTCAAGCGCCTGGAGTACCGCGGGTACGACAGCGCCGGCCTGGCGGTTCTGACTGCCCAAGGCGTTCTCGAGCGCCGCCGTCGCATCGGCAAGGTCAGTGAGCTGGAAGCCGCTGTTGCCGCCGACCCCTTGGCAGGCCAGCTGGGCATCGCCCACACCCGTTGGGCTACACACGGTGCGCCGACCGAACACAACGCCCACCCGCACTTCTCCGGCGACGACGTGGCGGTTGTTCACAATGGCATCATCGAAAACCACGAAGCCCTGCGTGAAGAACTCAAAGGCCTGGGCTATGTCTTCGCATCGCAAACCGATACCGAAGTCATCGTGCACCTGATCCACCACATCCTGAAAACCGTTCCCGATCTGACCGATGCCCTCAAGGCTGCCGTCCAGCGTCTGCACGGTGCCTACGGCTTGGCATTGATCAGCAAGCACCAGCCAGACCGCCTGGTCGCCGCCCGCAGCGGTAGCCCACTGGTGATCGGCCTGGGCCTTGGGGAAAACTTCCTGGCCTCCGACCAACTGGCGCTGCGCCAGGTCACCGACCGCTTCATGTACCTGGAAGAAGGCGACATCGCCGAGATCCGCCGCGACCAGGTGAGCATCTGGGACCAGGCGGGCCACAAGGTCCAGCGGGAGACCGTGCAGTACCACGAAGGGGCCGAGGCCGCGGACAAAGGCGCCTACCGCCACTTCATGCTCAAGGAGATCCACGAGCAGCCGAGCGTCGTTCAGCGCACGCTGGAAGGTCGCCTGGGCAAGGATCATGTCTTGATCCAGGCCTTCGGCCCGCAAGCCGCCGAGCTGTTCGCCAAGGTGCGCAATGTCCAGATCGTCGCCTGTGGTACCAGCTACCACGCCGGCATGGTCGCCCGTTACTGGCTCGAAGAGCTGGCTGGCATTCCGTGTCAGGTCGAAGTGGCCAGCGAGTTCCGCTACCGCAAGGTGGTGGTGCAGCCGGACACCTTGTTCGTCTCCATCTCCCAGTCCGGCGAAACCGCCGACACCCTGGCCGCCCTGCGTAACGCCAAGGAACTGGGCTTCCTCGGCAGCCTGGCGATCTGCAACGTGGGCATCAGCTCGCTGGTGCGCGAGTCGGACCTGACCCTGCTGACCCTGGCCGGCCCGGAAATCGGCGTGGCCTCCACCAAGGCCTTCACTACCCAGCTGGTGTCGTTGATGCTGCTGACCCTGGCACTGGGACAGGTGCGTGGCACCCTGCCGGCAGGCGTAGAGGCCGAGCTGGTGGAGGAGCTGCGCTGCCTGCCGACCCGCCTGGGTGAAGCACTGGCGATGGACAGCATCGTCGAAAAGACCGCCGAGCTATTCGCCGACAAGCACCACACCCTGTTCCTGGGCCGTGGCGCCCAGTACCCCGTGGCCATGGAAGGAGCGCTCAAGCTCAAGGAGATCTCCTACATCCACGCCGAGTCCTACCCAGCCGGTGAGCTCAAGCACGGCCCATTGGCTTTGGTAGACAACGACATGCCGGTGGTGACCGTCGCACCGAACAACGAGCTGCTGGAAAAGCTCAAGTCCAACCTGCAGGAAGTCCGCGCCCGCGGCGGCCAGTTGGTGGTGTTCGCTGATGAGAACGCCGGCATGAGCAACGGCGAGGGCACCCATGTGATCAAAGTGCCGCACGTCATCGATGCGCTGGCGCCGATCGTCTACACCATCCCGCTGCAGTTGCTGTCGTACTACGTGGCGGTGCTCAAAGGCACTGACGTCGACCAGCCGCGTAACCTGGCCAAGTCGGTGACGGTGGAGTAAGGCGTTCCACGCGTTTGCGGCGCATGGCTGTGTGGAAAGATGTTTTACACAACGCGTAAGCCCCCGTATCTACGGGGGCTTTCCGTTTCTGGGTCTAACCTTACACAGCCGCGCTGCGCTCGCGAAGATCCACGTTCAAGATGCGGTCATTTTCGCTGTAGTCCACCGGGCAATCGATCACGTGTACGCCCGGGGTCTTGATGCAGTGCTCGAGCAGCGGCAG
>NZ_KV793315.1:0-27531 GCF_001808425.1 Pseudomonas sp. HMSC08G10
CAGATTCAGGAGCTACAGGGCGAGCTGGCGGGCGTATACGGCGAGATGAAGCAGCAGGCCGTGCTCGACCTGACTGAATTCGCCGGGTACGAGGCCGAGTTCAACATGACCCTGCTGGGCAAGGTCGTGAAGACGGTCGTGCAGCTGAACAATCCGAGCATTGAGCAGGTCGCCGCCGCAGCGCTGGCCGATCCGCTCGACCTGGAGGTCGGCAAGGGGCGGCAGCGCATCAGCATCGCCGGCGCGCTCGACCAGTACGGCACAAAGAAGAGCGCCGAGATCATCAGCGAGATTTGCATGGGCTCGGCGCTGGGTGAGACGACAAGTCAGATCACCCGCCGGCTCACATCGCTCGGCGTGCAGCAGCGCGACCAGGCCGGTGCACTGGTGCGGACCATGACCAACCATATCGCCAGTTCGGCGAGGTCGCAGGTCATGGCCGACAACGACGACATCCTGAAGGGTAAGCGCCGGGTCGCCACGCTGGACGGCAGGACCACGCCGCTCTGCAGGGCCCTGGACGGCACAGTGGTGCCCATGACCGCGCCGTCGCCGCCATTCCACTGGAACTGCCGAACAACTGAGATACCAGTGCTCAAGGACGAGTTTGCCCGGGAGATACCCGGCTCGACTCGCCCAGCGGTAGGCCCTGACGGCGCCGAACAGGTCAGCAGCAAGACAACCTATGGCGAATGGCTCGCACGCCAGCCTGCAGCGTTCCAAGAGGATGTGCTCGGCCCAGCTCGCTACAAGCTGTTCAGCAAAGGTCAGCTCACCATCGACCGGTTTGTAGATGAAGACGGCCATACCCTGACCCTCAAGCAGCTGCGCGAGCGCGAGCCTATGGCATTCGAGCGGGTTGGCCTCTAGACATGCTAAATTGCTGTCATGTTTATAGCTTGGTTTCTGAAATGAAATGGATTTTTGGCCTCGTCGCCATTTTTGCGTGTGTTACATGCGGTCTGCTTGGACTGGTGGCTGGAGTGAATTTAAACCCTCAATCGACGGTCAGGTTTGTTCCTGACTGGGGGAGCTTGGGAGATTGGGTGGCGGGTGTGTCTGCACTGCTCACTTTTGTCGCCGCATGCGTTGCGATGAACGCTTGGCGCATCCAAGAGCGCCAGCGCTTGGTGTTGCAGTGGAAGGCGGATCTGCTTGATTACACGTACACGCTTCCCTATCTCAAGGAGAGGCTTGTATGGCCCGACGATAAGGAAATGATCGATACGATTGCGGGGAAATTCTATCGATGCATTAAAAGCTACATGCTAATGGTCGAGTACGTCGAGCCGAAGAAAGAGGAGTTCTACAAAGCTATATGGAGTGAGGTGCATCAGGCGCACGACTCTTACTCGATGAAACGCGGCACACGGACAGACGTTAAGGATGTATTCGTAAAAGCCTATTTAAAAAAGTTTATTTAGGTAAGTGTGAAACACCAAACCGCCCTAGTGGCGGTTTTTTTATGCCCGCAGGCAGGGCCTGCACAAGTCTCTGGGAGACAGCAATGACCTTGAAATTCCAACTGGACAGCCTCGAAGGCGTCGAAGAATCCATCCAGGGCCTGTACGTCCAGAAGGACGGAAAGTTCGTCCTGGGCATCGAGGGGCTGCCGCAGCAAGAGGATGTCACCGGCCTGAAGGCCAAGGTGGAGGAGCTCTTGGGCGAGAAGAAGGCTGCCGAGAAGGCACGCCGCGAGGCTGAAGATAAGGCTCGCGCCGAGGCCGAGGAGGCTGCCCGCAAGGCAGGTGACATCGAGGGCCTGGAGAAGTCCTGGTCCGAGAAGTTCAACCGTCGCGAAGCTGAGTTGACCTCGGCTTTGGAAACTGAGCGCTCAACCTTGCAGGGCCAGATCCGGGATCTGACCGTGGGCCGTACCGCCATCGAGTTGGCCACCGAGTTGGCTGTGCCAGGTACCGCAAAGGCATTGCTTCCCCACATCGAACGCCGGCTGAGCGTCGAGCAGCGCGACGGTAAACCCACCGTTGTAGCGCTGGACGCCGCTGGCAAGCTCTCCGCAGCAACGCTGGACGAGCTGAAAGCAGAACTCACCAACGATCCGGCCTTTGGCCCGCTGATCGCTGGCAGCAAGGCATCTGGCGGCGGGGCCGGCGGTGCTGGAAAAGGCGGCGGGGCCGCACAGAAACGCTCCGAAATGACCTCTGTCCAGAAGCGCGAATACATCGAAGCGCATGGGCAGGAGGCATACCTCAAATTGCCAAAATAGGAAGTAGCAGATGCCTACCACCCTCAACTCGGACATGATCATTTACAACGATCTTGCCCAAACCGCCTACCTGGAGCGTCTGCAGGACGTTCTGGAGGTTTTCAACGCCTCGTCGGGCGGTGCGCTGATCCTGCGTAACGAACTGATCGAGGGCGACCTGCGCAAGCGTTCGTTCTACAAGATCGGCGGCACGTTGGGCCACCGTAACGTCAACTCCGACGCCGCTGTCACCGGTATCAAGATCGGCTCCGACGAAGCGGTCGGCGTGAAAACCCCGTGGAAGTACGGCCCGTACGAGACCACGGAGGAGGCCTTCAAGCGACGTGCGCGAAGCCCCGAAGAGTTCTCCATGCTGGTCGGCCAGGATATGGCCGACGCAGCCCTGGACTACTACATCCAGACTGCCTTCGCGGCTCTTGGCGCGGCTATCGGTGCTAACGCCAACATGGTCGCCACCGGCTCCTTCGCAGTCGATCACAAGAAGGTGCTGACCAAGGGCATGCGCAAGTTCGGCGATCGTTTCAATCGCATCGCGCTCTTCGCCATGGACTCCGCCACCTACTTCGATCTGGTTGACGACGCGATCGACCAGAAGATTTACGAAGAGGCGGGCGTGGTCATCTACGGCGGCTCGCCTGGCACCATGGGCAAACCTGTCCTTGTCTCTGACAAAGTCACCGAAGAGCGCATCTTCGGCCTGCAGGTGGGCGCTGTTTCGGTAACTGAGTCCCAAGCCCCGGGTGTGCGCTCGTATCCGGTAAACACTCAGGAAAATTTGGCGATCGGCTATCGCGCGGAAGGCGCTTTCAACGTCGACATCATGGGTTACTCCTGGAAGGACACCGCAGGCGTTAACCCGAACCTCGCAGCGCTCGGCGCCGGCGCGAACTGGCGTAAGCATGCGACCAGCGACAAGGCTACTGCCGGCGTCCTGATCGACCTGTCCGCGCCTTAATCGGCCACAGCAAAGGCGGGTCCAGCGGGCCTGCCTCGGAGATAATCCATGGAACTGATTTACACCACCCAGCGTGACGGCTTCGAGCAAGGCCGTACCTATCGCAACCCACGACACTTTGATCAGGCCGAACCAGGCGTCGAATCGGTTGTGGTGATCGGCGATTGGCCCAAGGTGGTCAATGCTTACGAAGCCGCTGGCGCTGATGTTTCAGTGGTTGAGGTACCGACACGTGTGGCTCTTGTCGAAGGTCCCGATCATGCAGCGTTCGATCGCTTGGTCACCGAGCTTGCATTCATCGGTGTGATCGTCGAGTCGTTCGCCGCGCAGCGCCTGGAGCGCCCCGAAGGCGAAATTGGCGAAACTGCAGGCCACCTGTTCCAGGTGTTGGATGCCGTCAATGCTGGCATCGCCGACCTTAAGCGCGAGCGCGACGGCGAAGTGCAGAAGGTGGTAGGTCTGGAGCAGGAGAAGGCAGACTTGCTGAAGCAGAATGCTGAAATGCTCAAGCAGATCGAAGCCCTCAAGCCGGCGAGCGTCGACCCTGAAGTCGAGGCGCTGAAAGCAGCGCTGGACAAGGCCGGCGTCACCTATCGCGCCAACGCCTCGAAAGAGTCGCTGCAGAAGCAGGTCTCCGAGCTGAACCAGCAGTAATTCCGGGGCTGCGGCCCCAATCATTTAAGCGGAGGCCTGATGGCTAACTACATCACCGTGGTCGACGTAGACGCCATCCTCGGGCCTGACTGGGCAGCTCCAGAGCTGAAGGACGAGGCGGTCTTCGAGGCGAATGCCTATCTGACCGCGCTCAACCTTGTTGGCATCGACATGGACAACATCCCTGACGATGTGAAGCAGGCAGGCGCGCGGCTGGCCAAATGCGCCTCGCAGGGCAAGCTGTACCAGCAGCAGACCGAGGGATCGATCGAGGCGAAGACGGTCAAGGCCGGGTCGGTATCGACCAGCAAGACCTTCGGCTCGATCGACAAGACCAGCACTGTCGCCCAGCCAGCCTGTGTGCAGCTGGCACTGGCCCTGCTGACGCCCTGGCGCAGCAATCCGTTCGCCTTTGCTGTGAAAAGGGGATAGCCATGGGGCTTCGCGACGAAATCCAGGCAGACCTTGCCGAGGCACTCGATGATCCTGAGGGATTAGCTGATGCCGTGCGACCAGTTGCCGGCATCCGCACAGTCAAAGGTAGCTACGACCCGAATATCGGCGGCACAGCCCCGACCACCGCCATTCGGTACTCAGCCCGCGGGGTATTTGATAGCTATCTTGCCCAGGAAATCGATGGGTCACGTATCCAGACCGAGGACATGAAGCTGTTGGTCCTGCAGAACGAAGTGTTCGAAGAGCGTGACGGGGTTGTCTCTGATACCCCGGCAACGCCGAAGATCGGGGATCACATTAGCGATTTCAGGGTTCTCAACGTCTCCGAAGATCCGGCCCAGGCCACTTGGATCATCCAATTGAGGAAGTGATATGCCGCGCGGTTCCCATATGGTCCAGCGATATGGAGGGCTTGAAGGTGGTTTTGCCGACAGCATTCGAGCATTCACGGAGCAGGCCCAACAAGCTCTGGGCTCTACCTTCAGGACAATCGTGATCGAGATCGGTAGCAGCGTCATCCTCATGTCGCCAGTGGGTAACCCGGAGCTATGGGCGGCAAATGTGGCCCACCGAACCAAGGCCAAGAAGGCTGCAGATGACTACGACTTCAAGGTCGCGGTACGCAACACCCTGATCAACCTGAACCAGGACAACTTCACCAAGGCCGGCAAGCTGCGCAAGGGCGTGAAGTACGCCAAGCCTCTGACGAAGACGGAGCGGGAGCAGAACTACGCCACCAATGGCCTGGTAGCCGGCAAAGGCTACGTAGGCGGGCGATTCCGAGGCAACTGGCAGTTCTCCATCGATTCGCCGGCAACCGAAGAGCTCGACCGAATCGACCCGTCGGGTAGCGAAGCCATCACCGCGCTCATCACCCAGGTGCAGGCGCTGACCATCGGCCAGACGGCGTACATCGTGAACAACCTGCCGTATGCCATCCCGCTTGAGTATGGGCATTCCACACAGGCGCCTGCCGGCATGGTCAGGGTGACCCTGGCCAACTTCCAACGCATCGTCGACGAAGCTATCAGGAACAACAGCGTATGAGCCAAGCACGAGCCCGGCAGGCCATCGAGATCAAGCTGATGGCCTGGGCCACGGCGCGGCCGATTAGGATCGCGAACTTAGAGGAGGGTTTCGAGGCAGGACCTGACGAAACCTATCTGCGCGCCTTCCTGCTCCCGGCTAGCACGACCTGCCGCTATCTGGGCGGTGAGGCATACGAGTACACAGGCGTTTATCAGGTCAGCATCGTATCTCCGGCCGGCCAGGCGCTGGCGACTGCTGAGAACTTGATCGACGAGCTCAGCAGTGTGTTCCGCGTCGACAGCGAGCTGAGCCGCAACGGCTTCGAAGGCATGGTCGTCGAGCCGGTAGAGCAAGGCCCTACCATCACCGAGCCGGTGACCTACACCGTTCCGGTCAGCTTCACCTACCGCGGCATCGCGGACCAACCGCCCGCTGGGGCATAACCAACCGCCGCCCGGCGGGCTACCAAGAGGAAATACACATGGCCGCACGCATCCCGCTGCCGAACGGTTCTGTGCTGGAGATCGCCAGCACCCTGGGCACTGCTGTGCCTTTCACTGCCCTGACCAATGCAAAGCCACCGGTGGCGAGCTCGGTGGGTCACGGCCTCGATGCCGACGATATTCTGCTGATCAGCTCCGGCTGGGCCCTCATCAACGACCGCACCGCGAAGGCTGTCAACGTCACCACAGATGCGTTCTCGCTCGCCGGCCTGGATACCACCAATACCGACCGCTACACCGCTGGCGCCGGTGCCGGCTCCGTGATCCCTGTGTCGGGCTGGACCCAGATTTCGAAGGTAACCGGCTTCACCGTTTCTGGTGGCGAGCAGCAGTTCCTCACCGTCGGCTACCTCGAGAACGACGACGACCTGCAGTTCCCAACCAACCGCAACCCGATCAGCGTATCGGTGACGGTCGAGGACCAACCATCGGCACTCTACGTACCGGTCGTTGAAGGCTACGACGACTCCAAGGAGCTGACCGTGATTCGGCTGAAACTGCCCGGTGGCGGCCAGATCCTGATGCCTGGCTACGTCAGCATCACCAGCACGCCGACCATGGAGCGGAACCAGCTGATGACCCGCACCATCAGCGTCGGCCTGTCTGGTCGCCCAACCCGTTACAGCGCCTAAGGAGAGCCCATGGCGAAGATCAAGATCGCGCAGAATCCGACGTTCACCGCTGAGGTGAAGATCCCGCGCGTGGGAGGCGAGCCGGTGTCGGTGGAGTTTACGTTCCGCTACCTCAACCGAACCGCGCTTGCGAAGCTGTACGACAGCTGGAACAAAGCGGCAGAGGACCATGCTGAGAAGGCCAAGGCCAATGGCGCGACCTTGGAGCAGTTCACTGCCGGCCAACTTCAGCTTCAGGTCGAGCAGATCAAGGCCGTTGTGAGTGGCTGGGGCTTCGATGATGAGTTCACCGATGAGGCCATTGCCGACCTAGTGACTACCTGTATCGGTGCGCCGCAGGCGGTACTGGCTGCCTATCAGGATGCCTACCTTCCGGCCCGCCTGGGAAACTAAGGGCGGCGGCTCGGGCTCTCTATGAGCGCGGCCCGTCCGCCGAGCAACTGGCGGCCCTGGGGTTAACCCTGGCCGATCCCTGAGGAAGAGATGGAAGTTTGGCCGGATGCCTGGCCAGCCTTCCGTGTTTTCGAGGCGCTAGGCACGCAGTGGCGATTGGGGCAAGGCGGACCTTCTGGCTTGGACTACACCGCCATACCCGCGGTGGCCTCGATGCTCGGCATCAAACGCCGTGAACTCACCGAAATTTTCCCAGACCTCCGCATCATGGAGCACGAGGCGCTGGGTGTGATGGCTGAGGCAATGGAATAGAACTGACGCGGCCAGGCCGCAGGAGAAGAACATGCAACAGAGCTATGTGCTTACCATCCGTGACCTGTTCGCTGTGCGCGAAGGCGCAATGGTCGGAGATCACTCGGAGGTCGCAATCCTCAATGGCGGCATTGAAATCGACCGAATAAAGGTTTCCGGAAAGATCGGTCCCGGCGGAGATGGTTACCAGAGGAAGTACGATGGCGGCCCTGGGTTGTCGGCCAAGCTTTTGACCAAGGTTGGTCAGATCACTTTTGCGGCGATCTGACCTTAGGAGTCAGTTGTTCGGTTCGTCCTCTACAACGAATTCGTCGGTACCGGGAAGATGGAAGATATAGCTGGCCTTGTAACCTTCTCCCATAGTCCGTGCTCTTGCTTCTGCCTCCGCCTTGGTCCGGAAAGCGCCTACCATGATTAGCGGCTCGTCACGTACCACCCCCCAAGTGTAAATCCAGTCTTTTTTGCTTTGGGTGTACTGCTCATCGCTCATCTTGACCTCCTAGGTCATCAATGCCCCGGGTCCATGGGCTTTCCGGCAACGGACCGGGGCGGTTCGTTGGGTTGGGGTTAGCTAGTTTTAGTGCGCACAATTAGGCGCCATAGGATTGCAGATCGGTTTTGATGCTGGTGGCGATTTTGCGGCGGGAACGGGTCCCCAGCGTTGGAAGTGATTTCATCACCGCAGCCTTCGCAACGGTAAATGCCAGAGACCGGAACACGGTCAGCTGGCTCATACAATGTGTTCCAGTGGGTGTTCCCAGGTTTATCGGTTTCCGTGATGAAGCGTGCCGTTTCTCGTGTAACGAAAGCCATGGTGATCTCCCTGTGTTGGCATCATTACGCTACTACGTCGCCCGGTGGACTGGTTACTGGCTTTCCGTCCAGGGTGGATGGGTGGGCATGTTCACGTTAGGATTGGCACTTTTGTGTGAGGGAACACCGTGATACGGACCGTGGCATTTAGCCTTACGCCGGAGTTGGTTGAATCAATCCCCCTGGAGAAATCAATGTGTGTCGCCGCCAAAGTGACTGAACACGATTTTTGGCAAAACGTTGATTACTTGATTCTCTGCGAGACACAATCTCCTAGCTGGATAGCCAAGATCCAGGAGCTGGTCTATCCGAGAGATAAAAGTGCTCCCTTGCTTTTCCGATTTTCGGAAATTCGCTCCATTAAAGATTTGAGTGACGAGCTGGAAGACAAAAAGGCTGAGGTCTTCAAACCTTACTTCGATGCTAGGCGATCAGGTAAATGGCCGCAGGTGACTGAGTTCGAGGATGATCAGTTCTTTACCATTGGTGACCATCTTCCATTCATTTTGCAGTCGGAAATGCTGGGGCCGCTGAGCATGGACAAAGCGGTGGAAAAATTGGCCAAGACATATGGCGTTGACCCTAGTCAAGTAGAGATTATTATCCGCTCAAAGCCTGTGGCTTCCTCCAGAACTAAGCAGATGTGATACGTTGAGTCCAGCCCCGCGCTGGGCTTTTTGCATCTACAGCATGGACAGACTTTTCATAAGCGTGACTTTTGAGGATGATGGCATATTGCCTTTCTCAAGGAGTCGAGCCATGGCGTTGCGTTTTCGGAAGAGTTTCAAGGTCGCCCCAGGTGTGCGGATCAACCTCAGCAAAAGCGGAGTCAGTACGTCTGTTGGCAAGAAGGGGCTGACTGCCAACCTGAGCAAGCGCGGAACCAGGGTAACTGCCGGAATTCCCGGTACCGGGCTGTCCGCGTCCAAGCTCTACGGTTCAGGAAAAAAGACTGCGGTCCGAGCGGAGCCAACGCCGATTTGGACGCATGTGATCACCTGGCTGCTGATCGCTGGCGTCCTTTGGTGGATCTTCAGCTGATCGAGGGTCAACCGGTCGCTGAGCGTCGGCTCCAAATTAAAGAGATTTCCTACATGAAACGAGACTGGGACCTGATCCGGAAGATCCTCATCAGCGTGGAGGCATTGCCGGACTTCAACTCCACACTGCGCCCAGAGGATCTAGAAGGGTTCCAGAAGAGCGAAGTTTCCTACCACATCCAAATGATGCAGCAGGCCGGCATCCTCCGTGCGATCTGCACTGATTACATGAGCGAGGGCACCTACTGCATCGCTCAGCAGTTCACCTGGGAAGGGCATGAGCTGCTGTCGAAGATCCGCGATCAAAGCGCCTGGAACAAGGTGAAGGGCGCCATCCGTACCAAGGGCTTCGATCTTTCGTACGAGGCACTGAAGGCTGTGCTGGGCGCTGGAATTACTCAGGCTTTTGGCGGATGGGTTGGGTAGAATCCGACATCAAGAAAGGCATTGGGGCGTAGTGAATGGGTGAGATAGCAGGGGAGCTGATGCCGATTCTTCAAGCGCTGCTCCCTGGATTCCTGATGATGATCGTCTTCTACTGGTTAGCAGACGCGAAAAAGCCAGGTCAGTTCGAGCATGTGATTCAAGCCCTAATTTGTACGGGGCTAATCAAGTTTCTGGTTGACGGCGTATCGATTGTCGCCCTATGGATCGGGCAATGGCATGCACTAGGAGTCTGGACAGAAAACGTTGCCATGGCTTGGGCGATAGCTTTCGCCATCGTGTTTGGTCTTGGTTTGGCCTACTTCTCTCAGCACGACGTTCTATACAAATTCGCGCGTAAGGTGGGGTTGACATCCAGGGCGTCAGTAGGTGAGTGGAGATATGCTTTTTTGCGGTTTCCTGATCGTGGGGTAGTGTTGAGCCTAAAGGATGGGCGCAGACTAATGGGTTATCCGTTAGCATGGCCTGCAGAGCCAGAGGGCGGGCACTTTGTGATGGAGTATCCTACTTGGGTGGACGGTGAAGAATTGGTGCCTCAGGTAGGAGTAACGTACCTGTTGATTGCTAATAATGATGTTCAATGGGTAGAGTTTCTAGAGCCGCAGGAGAACGCAGAATGAATGACCAAAATACCAGGCGCCATGTGCTGGAGCGAAAGCACGTCAATGATGGGATGAACGTGAATCCTGATCGGACAAGAAACGTGCTGCCGGCTCAGGCGCCAAAGGCGCCACCACCTGCGCCTACTCCCAAGAAAGACTGACTATTTGAAGCCCAGCCCCACGCTGGGCTTTTTGCGTCTGGTGCCTGTCGCACTACAAAGGTGTCAGGATCGCTGCCATCTCGCATAGGCGACGCAAATGCTCCCCCCGGGCTTCAGGTGAAAGCTCCATTTGGTGGGCTATTATTTCCAGTCGGTGGCAATCCCAGTCGGTAAGGGGCGGACGTGCCGAAATCAACACCTCGCATGCTCGATTGTAATCAACCCCAGTAGCCTCGAACGCTTCATAGATCGCCATCCGTATTCCGAAGAGGTCTTCAGGGTTGCGACGCCCATCGGCTGCAGCCTGGCGTAATAGGGCGGCTCGTTCCAGAGCGATTTTTGGCATCCATTCATCCTTGGCAAGAAGCCCAGCATTGAGCCGGGCTCAGAGCTACCTGTGTAGCAATAGGTTAAGTCCAGGCGTCGTGCTCTTCGCACCAGTCGTGGAGGATGATGATCTGCTCCAACTCGTACGAGGCACGGAAGAGGTCCCCGGTCTGACCTTTGCCAGTGAAGCTACCCAGTGAGTTCATAACAGCACAGTTCAGCAAGAACTCATGAGCCATATCGTTTCGATGCTTCACGACGCTTCCTAAGTATGCAATGAAGTCTTGGCGGATGCCCTGCTTGGCTAGCTCGTTCTTGGTCATCCCCAGCGTCCAACGTTCCATGTCCTTGATCGGAACGTTGAATTTTCGGTGAATAAGGCCCTTCAGGCCGAACTCAAGCATCTGTGCCTTACCCATGTACATAGCGTACTGCTCAAGGAAGCTGAGCCCTTTCTGCTCCTCGAGCTTCGCGAACACCTTCTCTTGAATTTCATCCTTCGACAGAAATGGGGGATTGCTCATAATCTTCCTTAAAAAACGAGTGGTTCATGGGTGGCGCTTGGCCGGGCTTTGGGTTGCTCACGACTCAGCGAATGGCCGCTTGCATCTCTGTGCGTAGCTGAGCTAGATCCTTTGTCGGTATGACATAGGTTCTCGACAGCATGTCACCGACCCGCTGGCACCGTGCGGACTGCGTGTAGATGAAGATCGTTATGATCCCCAAGGGCACCTCAACGTGCCTGGTGAATCCGCGAATCAGAGCCTGAACAAGCGTCGGCGGTCCGCCTGCTCCGTTGATAACGGTCAGCCCAAAGACGCACTTGCCCGGGGTCCTACCTTTGAAAAGCCATTCGCACAGCGGGTAGAGGAATAGGTGGACGAAGAGCAGCTCAAACCCTGCAAACAACAGAGTCTCTTGTCTCGCAAGCCATATGCCTAGAAGCACAATTGCCCCGTAGTCAATGATGTACGCCCCAATGCGTTTCATCAGAAGTGACGTCCTTGAGACTTCCATCAGGTGCTCCGTGCTGTGGTGATAGCGAGCGGGTGGAGCCCGGCGATCGGTCGGGCTTGGGATTAACTAATCTTAAAACGAGATGTACATGTGGCCTGGACCATCCCAGCTAATCGAGTAGCCGGCCGAGATAAGCTCGGCCTCGATAGGATCCGCAATTTCGTTTGATGCGCGGTCTTCATGGGCCATCAAAGGAAAGACTGTCAAATCAACGCTGACGAACGAGGCGCCTTGTCGAATTGCTTCATTAAGTCGATCAATGACCAAGGCACGCACTTCTGCTGCGAGATTCTTTCGCGCGGCCGATGCAATTTCCTTTGCCTTCTTCGCTGGCATTACCTCGTCAGCAGGTAGTAAGGCCTGGGCGCTATTCTCGAGGCGCGCAACAATCTCAGCATTCAACGAACGCTTGGATTCTTTGGCTGCCTGCTCGATCTGCTCACGCAGGTTGGCCGGAAGCCGTAATTTGAATTGGGAGTCTTCTCTGCTCATGGCGGCGATGATGGACCACGGTGGTATTGACAGCAATGGGACCACCGTGGTTCCATTTTATTGGGGATCACGGTGATCCCTTGAGGATGCAGGTATGCGTACAGACCCACAAATGAAAGTGAGACTGCCAGAGGAGCTCAAGCAATGGGTGGAAGCCGAGGCACAGAGGAACTGCCGCTCGCAGACGGCGGAAGTGGTATTTGCATTGCTGGAAGAGAAGAAGCGACGAGAGCAGGCGGTAGCCTGAAACGAAGAAGCCCCGACGAGGTGAGAGTCGTCAGGGCTTCGGGAAACGAGATCAACTTCGGAGAAGAAATCGTCATGGGCGATAATAGCACAGCTGTATCCAGTGTCATCCCGTTCCGCTCGGCAAAGCTCCTGCTTGTTGAGCGTGACGGCGAGCCGTTCGTTCCAATGAAGCCGGTAGTGGATGGTATGGGGCTGGATTGGAAGAGTCAGTACGCCAAGCTGCAGAGTGGTCGATTCAATTCAACTATGGTGATGATCACCATGGTTGCTCAAGACGGGAAGATGCGCGAAATGGCCTGCCTTCCTCTGCGCAAACTGGCGGGCTGGCTGATGTCGATTCACGCCAGCAAGGTTAGACCCGAGCTGCGCGATGGTGTGATTGCCTACCAGAACGAATGCGACGACGCCCTGTGGTCCTATTGGAATAATGGCCATGCGGTGAATCATCGTGGGCCGGGGCAGGTTATGACCGTTCTCGGCCAGACCATCGGTACTGACGGCTTCCACTGCCTTGGCGCGGTGCTGGATGGCAAAGTTCGCCAGTTGCCAGCAAAGTCCCGCCAGCGCGCAAAGATGCACGTATGGTCGCAGGTCCATAAGGCATTCAGCGTGGTTTCTGCCCAGGACATTCCGACCGACCAATTCGACAGCGCTCGCAACTTCATCGCGGCCTACGTCCTCGAGGGCGAATACCTTGGGCCAGAGAAAGCCAAGCCACCGCTGGCCATTCACTATCCAATCGAAGCGCTCACCAAGCGCCGCCCTTCAATGCTTGAGTATCGCGGCGATGGGAGGGCATGGCTCGACGTAAGCATGAGCGACATCTGCTCGCGCCCTCAGGATCTGTCTCTTTGCGAAGAGATCCTGTGCGAGTTGCGCGATGCAGGTTACGAAATCGATGGTGCCTGGTTTGAGGTCCGCAGCCTCCGCAACAGGCTGCATCAGCTGAATTCGTTCCTGACTGGGCTTGGTAATGCTATACAGCAGCCGACTCGTTATGGGGTGTCGGTAACCGTCGGGAGGACTGCAGCATGAGCGCGCTGATGACTGTTCCGTTTCATGGCACCAACCTTTTCATCGTGGAGCATCGTGACGAGCCATTCGTACCCATGCGACCGATTGTTGAGGGTATGGGGATGGCCTGGCAGCCTCAGCACCGGAAGTTGGTAGATCGGTTCGAGGCCTGCATCACCCATATGGTTACGCAGCTTCCCGGAGACGACCAAGCGCGGGAGGTGGTGTGTCTTCCGCTGAAAAAGCTTCCCGCATGGATGTATAGCGTCAACCCAAAAAAAGTCGATGAGAGCATCCGCCAGACAATCATCGACTATCAGAACGAATGCGACGACGCGCTTTGGGCATACTGGAATGATGGTCATGCGGTAAATCCTCGGTCGCAGCAGTCCGCGGCGAATGATGAGTTGTTACCGCTTGAGCGCCGACTACCAGTGGCCGCCGAGAACTTTGACGCCGCAAAGCGAATTGCTGAGAACCTTGGACTCGAAGGGAATCAGGCGATCCTTAGTGCCAACAGCATGGTCCGCTCCGCCATCGGCATCGACCTGATGGAAATGGCCGGCGTGAAGCGCTTGGTCAACGAGGCCCAAGAGCTGAACTACACGCCAACCGAGCTTGGCGCGAAGTTCGGCATGAGCGCGGCCAGCATGAACAAGCTGCTGGCTCAATGCGGGCTCCAGCATCACGTGACCTACAAGCCTGGCAAGAAACGCTGGGAGGTTACGCCGGATGGCAAGGAGTTCGCCGTGATCACCGACACTGCCAAGAAGCACAGCGACGGCAAGCCGATTCAGCAGATTCTCTGGAAGGAGTCTGTTGCTAAGCCGCTGAAGCGCCTGGCCGAGAAGCTCCAGGCTGAAATGCCAGAGGTCGTCGCGCACGGCCTGTCGCGGTAATCATTCGATCAAAGCCGAACCCCGCCTGCGCGGGGTTTTGGTGCTTCCTTTATGGCGCACAAGGATGGTGGTCGCACATACCTGGATGAACAGACAGTTCATCTGATGATGGCACAATGGTAGATTCGCCCCTCAATATTGAGGAAGGCGACATGGAAGTACGGAATGGATGGTATGAGGCCTTGCCTGAACAATGCCCGCCGGGAGAGGCTTTTTCGCCAAACGAATTCGTTTGCTACCGTCTATGTGAAAGCAGCACCGTGACCGATAGGGATTTCCTTTCTCACCGCCATCTGTTCCCCCATAAGACATTTAACGTTCCCGAGTGCAGAGCAAGGTCAATCTCTGTGTTTCGGGACAAAAATGACCTGTCTGGTATCCTTAAGCTGCCGATTCACAGAAACAAGACTGTGGTACAGCTAACGCTCAACGCCTGCGATGGAGTGGCGATGAAGACAGGGAAGGTGAATGACAGCCACTACTCTTGGTGGCGATCAAGCGACTTTGACATGATCAGGGCAGCCGAGGTCCTCCCATGAGGTCGGTAAAGCTCATTCTCACTTTGCTTGAGTATGATTTCCCTCAAGTTTTTGTCGCGCAAGATTCCATAGGCTCGCGATATGCCTGCATGCTTGCAGAGATTAAGGATGATGACCCCTTGTTTCTGTGTGTTCCAATCTCGGATCAGCGTCTCAAAAATCTATGCAGCGCAAATATTGATCTGAGAACGGTATATGAGTTTCCAGAGGTGAATGATTTTTATACCGTTTCACCGAATGATTTAACCCAGCATTTTTCGTTGTCACCTGCGCAGTACTCAGCCGTTCCTGAGAATTTACTACCTGACTCTGGGCTTGTCTTCGACTGTGAAGATGAGGTCTCAAATAAAGCTCAAGAACTTCGCTCGACAGTGGCTTATGCGTCGCTTTCTGTGCCAGAAGCCGCCAACGAACCGAGGATAAGAACTCGGAAACTCTCGGAGTTTTTAGCAATTTATCAAAGCGTTATCCGAAACCTTGCTAGGTCAGCTGCGAAAGCTGTCGGAAAGCCGATACCGAAGGAGGATGATCCCTATGAGTCCGATGTGTTCGGATTTTCTTATGGCTCATTCACCGTTCAGGTGCGGAGCGCCGAATCGGGTGACATTCTTGGCGAGAATAGGGCATTAATTTCTGCGTTTACCAAATTGAACGAGTTTTTGAATGTTGCCGCCAACCCTGATGATGCAGTTAAGTTTCTACTTTCGGTTAAAGGTCATGCCGCATCATCACTGATGAATCTTTTGAATTTTGTTTCGGAGAACGATTGCCAGCTCACAAATCGGTGGTCAACGCCCGGTATGTCGAGCTCAAGCATGGGCAGGATTCGAGTTGCAAGCGCACAGAACATAATTCAAAAGTGTCGCCATCGCGAGGATCTAAGTACGGAAATGCTAGACTTGGTTGGTGTTGTTGACTCCGCTGACGTGTCAGCAAGAACCTGGAAAATTATCGTCGATGGTGTTTCTTATAGTGGTTCGGTGAAAGAAGGATCGGATCTGAATTTGGCAGGGATTACGTTAGGGAATAGGTATAGCTTCCGGTGCGAGGAGAAGATCGAAATCGTATCCGGCACTGGCAGGGAGTTCCGAAAACTTAGTCTGACGAGCTTTGCTGGGGCATAAGCCCATTTTTTGTATGAGGGCGCGCATGAAGCGTTTGGCACTGGTGGCACTGGTCGGGCTCGTCCTGGCTGGCTGTGGGAAGAGCGACATTGACCGGGCCCGAGAGGCGGTTGCCGCGCAACTGAAGGACCCAGCATCTGCGCAGTTTCGCAATGAAAGAGTGGTTGGAGACGATCGGACCGTTTGTGGTGAGGTGAACGGCAGAAACTCCGCTGGTGGTTATGCAGGCTTCACGTCCTATGCGGCTCTGCGCAAGGATGATGGGAGCTACATGGCCTTGCTGGAGAGCGACGGTCAGAAAGTCATCGTGAGCTCCACGTGCAAGTGATCAGAGAGAAATTCCATTAACCCGCTTCGGCGGGTTTTTTATTGCCCGGAGGAAACATGAGCCAAGGCGATATTGCTGTACTCGGCATCAAAGTCGAATCAGGTGAGGCAGTCTCTGCTGCGGGCGATCTCGATAAGCTGGCCAAGGCAGGAGAGCGTGCCGAGGTCGCAACTGGCAGCGTTGGCGTCCAGGCGAAAAGCTCCGGTGTATCCATCAAGGATCTGGCTGTCAGTACTCAATCTGCTGAACAGGCCATGGACAGGTACGCACGCCAAGCCCAGGCGGCCGGCATGTCGACCAAGGCCTATACCTCGGCGCTCCGCGGCGTGCCCGCGCAATTCACCGACATTGCCGTCTCGCTGCAAGGCGGCATGAACCCCTTCACCGTGCTGCTCCAACAAGGCGGCCAGCTCAAAGACATGTTCGGCGGAGTAGGCCCGGCTGCTCGGGCGCTTGGTGGCTACATCATTGGCCTGGTAAACCCTTACACAGTGCTGGCCGCCGCAGTGGCTGGTGTTGGTGTTGCGTACTACAAGGGTTCGCAAGAAACGGAAGAGTTCAGGAAAGCTCTTGTTCTCACTGGCAATGCCGCTGGGACGAACGTCGGCGCCATGTCTGACCTAGCGAAGCAGATCAGCACTACTATCGGCACCACCGGTGCTGCCGCTGAGGTTCTTGCCCAGGTTGCAAGTGGTGGAAAGATCGCGGGCGATAGTTTCGGCACGGTGGCGGCAGCTGCCCTGCAGATGCGCGATGCAACGGGGCGAGCGGTAGAGGAGACCGTTGCAGAGTTCGTGAAGATCGGCAAAGACCCAGTGGCCGCCGCTCGCGAACTGAACGACCAGTACAACTTCCTCACCGCCAGCACGTATGCCCAAATTGCAGCACTAAAGGAGCAGGGCGATACCGTTGGCGCCGCCAAGCTTCTCACTGACACCTATGCACAAACGATAGACATCCGGTCAAAGGAGATCGTCGAGAATCTTGGATGGATCGAGAAAGCATGGCGCGGCGTATGGGGCATGACGAAGAATGCCGGTGATGCAGCTTTAAGTTTTGGCAGGACGCAAGGGTATGCTGAACAGCTTGCCGACGCTCGGCGTGAGCTGGCTACTATCGACAAGATGTTTGCTGAAAACACCATTGCGGCGGCGGGCAAGGAAAACAAAGACAGAAGAGATCTGGTGATCAGCACTATTCAAGCGCTTGAGAATCAGCTGAAAACACAGGCAGCTATCGATAAGGCACAGGAAAACTACAACCAGCGGCAGCGTGATTCGATCCTCTCCCAGGACATCTTGAACAGCCAACTGCGCACAGCGGCGAGCAACCAGGAAAAGCTGGCCAAGCGGCTCAAAGAGATCGACGAGCTGGCAAGGAAGTCGGCACTTGGCGACGGCGGCCGGGTGTACACCGAGGCCGAGCTGAACCAGCTGCGCGACGCTGCTCGTGAGCAGTTCAAGGATAAGCCCGAACGCAAGGGACCCGCCTACCGCGAAGACGCCGGAACCAAGGCCCTCGATCAAGCCCGCCAGCAGTACTCAGTGCTCCAGCAGCAGAGCGGCCTGATCGGCGCCCAGGTCGGCGAGATGCAGAAGCTGGGCGAGGCTGGTCAGGCCTTAGTTCGCTGGGAGCAGCAGCTGGCCGATATCAAGGGCAAGCAGGTGCTGACCGCTGATCAACGGTCGCTGCTGGCCAGCCAGGATCTGATCACTTCTCAGCTGAAGAAGAACGAAGCCCTTGAGCGCGAGATGCAGCTGCGCAAGGTGGCCACCGAGGAAGCGCAGAAGCTGTCGGCGTTCCAAGCCAACCTGAACAGTCAGTTGCAGCGGGCCTCGGTGGTGCTGGAAAGCAACCTGGCCGGCATAGGCGTGGGCGACGTTTCGCGCCAGCGCATGCAAGAACGTCTCAACATCGAGCAGCAGTACCAGCAGCAGTTGGACAACCTCGAGCAGCAGCACAACGAGGGGCGCATAAGCCAGGGGCTCTACGAGAAGGAGACCGACGCCTTGCGCAAGGCGCTGGGCGAGCGCCTGGCCATGCAGACCAAGTACTACGAGGATGTCGACGCCGCCCAGGCCGATTGGTCGCTGGGCGCGCGCTCAGCGTTCGCGTCGTACCTCGAGCAGGCCCGGGATGTTGCGGGCCAGACGCGCACGCTATTCAGCAATGCCTTCATGTCGATGGAGGATGCCGTCGCCAACTTCGCCATCACCGGCAAGCTATCGTTCTCCGACTTCACCAAGTCGGTGCTGGCTGACATGGCCAGGATTGCGACTCGACAGGCTATCACGGGCATCGCCGGTAGTTTGTTCGGGTCAGCCATCGGCGGGTTCTTCGGCGGTGGAGGCTCGGCAGTCGGTGAGGGCACCATGACGGGCTTCAGCGAAGGCGCCTTCGTCCCTAATGCCAAGGGTGGGGTGTACGACTCGCCGAGCCTGTCGCACTTCAGCAACCAGGTGCACAGCACGCCGCAGTTCTTCGCGTTCGCGAAAGGTGCTGGCGTATTCGGTGAAGCAGGCCCGGAGGCGATCATGCCGCTGACCCGGGCGCCGGATGGAAACCTCGGCGTGCGCGCCATGGGTGGCGGACCTCGGGCGTCAAGTGTCGGCCCTGAGCCGAAGATGGAGATCACCATCAATATCAATCGTGATGGGTCAGGTGATGTGCAGGCTGACACTGAGCTTGGGCAGAAGCTTGCCCCGCAGTTCCTCCAGATGGTGCGTGCAGAGATCGCCAGCAATGAGCGGAAAACCCTGAGCCCAAGTGGCGCAACTTGGCGAGCAATTAAAGGAAGAGCCTGATGGCAATCGAAACCTTTCGCTGGCCTACAGAGCGCGGCGAGACACCCGATATCCAATATCGGGTGCGGGAGTCTCGGTTCGGTGGTGGGTATCGGCAAATCGTCGGTGACGGCCCGAACAACAAAGAAGACAGCTACCCGGTGACCATCACCGGCAGGAAGGCGAGGGTTCAGGAGGTCATGGCTTTCTTCGATCGCCATGCCGGCGCCAAGGCCTTCCTTTGGAAAACTCCGCTCGGTGAGTTGGGGCTGTTCACCTGCGTCGATCCGAAGCCAACCCCAATGGGCGGCGAGCAATTCAAGGTCACCGCCACGTTCCAGCGGGCCTTTCACCCGTAAGGATCCATCATGTCCCTGATCAAAGACATCCAGCTGCTCGAGCCGGGCAGCGAGGTATTGCTGTTCGAGCTCGACGGCTCAGACTTCGGCGCCGACGTCCTGCGCTTTCACGGCCATGCAATCCCACACACGCCGGAGGAGCTTGCAGCAGCCGGTGTCGATGCGGATCAACTGCCGGCTAAGTCGATCTGGTGGCAGGGCAACGAGTACAGCGCCTGGCCAATGCAGGTTGAGGGTATCGAGGCCAACTCGGATGGCACGGCGGTGCGCCCGACGATTTCTGTCGGCAACGTGAACGGCCGCATCACGGCGCTGTGCCTGGCCTTCGACAACCTGCTTGAGTTCAAGCTGACGATCCGCCAGACGCTCAAGCGCTACCTCGATGCGGTGAACTTCCCAGAAGGCAACCCAGAGGCGGACCCGACCCAGGAGAGCACGGAGGTCTGGTACATGGATCAGAAGATTTCCGAAAACGGCACCCAGGTGTCGTGGGAGCTGGCCAGCCCTGGCGATGTGGGGGGCGAATCGATCGGGCGGCAAATGACTCAGCTGTGCCACTGGGCCATGACCGGTGGCTATCGGGGTCCCAACTGTGGCTACACCGGCCCGTACTTTGACTTTGATGGAAAGCCGACGAGCGATCCGGCCAAGGATCAATGCAACGGCTGCCTGGACACAGGGTGCGACGTTCGCTTCGGCGATACCAAGGCCAAGCCCTTTGGCGGCTTTCCGGCCGTCTCCCTCATCGCGAGAAGCTGACCATGCTGAAACACATCCTTGCCGCCGTACAGCAGCACGCCGCGGCCGAGTACCCGCGTGAGGCGTGCGGCCTGCTGCTCGCTGTCGGGCGGAAGCAGGTCTACTTCCCGTGCGAGAACGTGGCCACCGACCCGATCGAGGAGTTTCGAATCGCGCCCGAGCAGTACGCCCAGGCGGAAGACCAGGGCCAGGTGATTGGAATTGTGCACTCACATCCGGACGCCACCAGCCGACCGTCACCGCGGGACCTGGCCATGTGTGAGGCCACGGGCGTGCCCTGGCACATCCTTTCGTGGCCAGAGGGTGACCTGTGCACTATTACGCCAACCGGCGACACGGCGTTGCTGGGCCGACCCTTCGTGCACGGCGCATGGGATTGTTGGCAGGTTTGCGCTGACTGGTACCAGCGGGAGTGGGGGCTGCAGTTCCCTGCCTATGCCCGAGAGGATGGCTGGTGGGAGCAGGCTGACGGCCCAAGCCTTTACGAGCAGGCATTCGAGGCCGCCGGCTTCTACCAAGTGGACAGCCCAGAGCGTGGCGACATGATCGTCATGGCTGTGGGGCGCACTGCGCATCCGAACCACGCAGGCATTTACCTGGGTAGCGACCCGAAGTTGCCCAGCGAGCACGCCGAGGTCTACGGGCAAGGCCCTTTCTTGCTGCATCACCTGTACGGCAGGCCGTCTGAAATCATCATCTATGGCGGTCCGTGGCACGACCGAGCCCGCCTAATCCTGCGGCACAAGGAGGCTCGATGAGCTCTATCACCTACAAGCCCATGACCACGATCAAGCTGTCCGGCTCGCTGGCTCAGAAGTTCGGCCGCACCCACCGCCGCCAACTGGATAGCGGCGACACCTGGGAGGCGTTCAAGGCTCTGAAAGCCACGCTGGCGGGGTTCGAAGAAGAAATCCAGCGTCTTGATGGAATGGGCCTGCGCTTCGCCGTGTTCCGGAATCGGCAGAACGTTGGCATCGAGGAGTTCGATCGAGGCGGCGTTCGAGAGCTGAGAATCGTGCCGGTGATCAGCGGAAGCAAGCGCGGCGGGCTGATGCAAACGGTGGTCGGCATCGCGTTGATCGCTGCCGTGGCCATTTTTGCGCCGGCAGGCCTCGGAGCAATCGGGGCGGGCGGTGCTTGGGGCGTTACAGGAGCGGTTGGTCTGTCGATGGCAATCGGTGGCGTCATCCAGATGCTCAGTCCCCAGGCCAAGGGCCTGTCTCAAAGTACCGCTCCGGAGAACATGCCGTCCTATGCCTTCGGCAGCGCCAAGAACACCACGGCCAGTGGCAACCCGGTGCCCATCTGCATCGGTGAGCGCCGCTGGGGCGGGGCGATCATTTCTGCCTCGATTTATGCTGAAGATAAATTGTAATTACAGTTTGCTTTGTTGGTTAGTTGAATATCTGTAGTGGAACTGCTCGCCGTAAATTGAGCTGTACAGGATTTCGAAATCAAATTCAGAATCTTTTAAGGTCATGAATCTAAATTTAGAAGGCGAGCAGGCTGTATTGTTTTTGATCTTTATCAGGAAAACTTCTTCTTCTTTTTTGAACGAGTCGCCAGGGCGTGGCATTCCAAAGGTATAGCACATTACTTCTACGCCAAGCTGGGTCATTGCTGGGACCAAGGAGTCCGTTTCGAGAGGTTCGCCATTGGCAAAATATGTGATTTTTTCTACAAAGGCTGGGCCAAGTCCATTGTTAAATATTACAATCTTATAGTCATTTTCAAATTGTTTGTAGGCGTTAACTCGAGGTTCTACGCTTTTAAGGTTGTGGACTTTAGTTAGGTATGACTGATAGGTGGTGGTAAATAAGGCCAGGATAGAAATTACTATTGCGCAAATTTCGAGAGTGGAAGGCTTGCTTTTTTTGGGAGTATGCAGTTTTCTTATTGGTCGCATTTGTTGCACCTGTTTGATCGCGGTTTATTCCTAACAGAATATTCTCGTTGTTCTCTATAATCACCGCCTCCGGGCGGTTTTTTATTGCCCGGAGGAAAGTATGGGCCCTGAACTCCCACCTGAGATTGCTGGCGCCAAGGGCGGCAGCACCAAGCCCAAGACGCCGGTTGAGGCGCCCGACAGCCTGCGCTCCACCAACATTGCAAAGATCCTGCTGGCCGTGGGAGAGGGCGAGTTCGAGGGCACGCCGACGGCGAAGGATATCTACCTGGACAACACGCCAATCCAGGACGCCAGCGGCAACATGAACTTCCCCGGCGTAAAGTGGGATTGGCGCCGGGGCACGGTCGAGCAGTCCTACATCCAGGGCATCCCGGCGGTCGAGAGCGAAACCTCGGTCAACGTCGAGCTGCGCAGCGATACTCCATGGACCCGCACGCTGAGCAATACCCAGCTGTCTGCTGTGCGCCTGCGGTTCTCCTGGCCGCGCCTGGTTAAGCAGGACAGCAAGGGCAACACCAATGGCTACACCATCGAGTACGCCATCGACATCGCCACCGACGGTGGTGCATTCGTTGAGTCGCATCGCGGCGCTGTGAGCGGCAAAACCACCAACGGCTACCAGCGCTCTGTGCGCGTGGATCTGCCCGATGCGACCTCGGGCTGGGTGATGCGCGTTCGCCGGATCACCCCGAACGCCGACTCCGGCACCATCGCCGACACGATGACCATTGCGGCCTACACCGAGATCATCGACGAGAAGCTGCGGTACCCGAACACCGCACTGCTGTACATCCAGTTCGACGCCGAGCAGTTCCAGAACATCCCGTCGGTGACGGTCAAGTGCAAGGGCCGGCGCTGGCCGGTGCCCAGCAACTACGACCCGATCAACCGCACCTACACCGGGACGTGGGACGGCACATTCAAGCAGGCTTGGACCAACAACCCGGCGTTCGTCACCTACGGGCTGTGCGTCGAAGACCGGTTCGGCCTGGGCAAGCGCATTAAGTCGTGGATGGTCGACAAGTGGGAGATGTACCGCATCGCGCAGTACTGCGACCAACTGGTGCCGGACGGGTTAGGGGGCCAAGAGCCGCGCTTCCTGTGCGACATGAACCTGCAGGGCAAGGCCGAGGCCTGGACGCTGCTGCGTGACCTGTCGGCGATCTACCGGGGCATGGTGTACTGGGCCCAGGGCTCGCTGTTCTTGCAGGCCGATATGCCCCGCGCCCAGGATTTCGACTACGTGTTCACCAGGGCAAACGTCATCAACGGCGAGTTCACCTACGGCGGGGCAGAGCGCAGCACGCACTACAGCCGAGCCCTGGTGAGTTACGACAACCCGGCCAACAACTACGACACAGACGTCATCCCGGTGACCGACGTTGCGCTGCAGCGCCGGTACCAGGATCGCCCGATCGAGATTTCGGCCATCGGGTGCACCCGAGCCTCTGAGGCCCAGCGCCGCGGCAAGTGGGCGCTGCTCAGCAACAACCAGGACCGCACTGTCACCTTCCGAACTGGCATGGAAGGGCGCATTCCGCTGCCAGGCCACGTCATCCCTGTGGCCGACGAGCTGCTATCGGGTCGCCCAAACGGTGGCCGGATTTCGGCGGCAGCAGGCCGCGTCGTGACACTGGACCGTGACACCCAGGTCAAGCCTGGCGATCGGCTGATCATCAACCTGCCCAACGGCAGCGCCCAGGGCCGGACGGTGCAATCGGTTAACGGTCGTGCCGTGACGGTGACCACCGCCTACAGCGTGCCGCCGGAGCCCGAACTGCAGTGGGCTATCGATGCAAGCGACCTGGCCGTGCAGCTGTTCCGCGTGCTAAAGACCTCGCGTACAGCCGAAGGTGAGTACGAGATCACCGCCCTGGAGTTCAACCCGAGCAAGTTCGCAGCGATCGATACGGGCGCCAAGTTGCAAGAGCGCCCGATCAGCGTCATTCCGATCACGGTTGTGCCGCCGCCGGCGAGCGTGACCCTGTCCTCGGCCTCGGTCGTGTCTCAGGGTATCGCGGTCAGCACCATGACCATCGACTGGCCGGCGGTGCAAGGCGCAGTGGCGTACGACGTGGAGTGGCGCAAGGACGACGGCAACTGGGTGCGCCTGCAGCGTGTAGGCACGACCTCTGTCGACGTGGTCGGCATCTACGCTGGCGCCTACCTGGCCCGCGTGCGTGCGGTCAGCGCCTTCGACATCACATCGATCTGGCGCGACTCGATGCTCACGGAGCTCAAGGGCAAGGAAGGGCTGCCACCTGCGGTCACCTTCCTGACGGCCACCTCGATTGTCTTTGGGATTGCGCTCAAGTGGGGCTTCCCCGCTGATGCAGAGGATACCCAGCGCACGGAGGTCTGGTATGGCCAGGCCAATGACCTGGAGCTGGCCACGAAGCTGGCCGACGTGGCGTATCCGCAGAGCGAGTACGTAATGCAGGGCCTGGCGGCTGGCGCGCGGTTCTTCTACTGGGCGCGCCTGGTTGACCGTATCGGCAACATCGGGCCTTGGTATCCGGTGGGTGGTGGTGTGCTCGGCGTGTCGGAGACCGACGCCGGACCGATCCTGGAGATGATCAGCGGCCAGATCGATGAGTCGATGCTGGGCGAAGCGCTCAAGGAGAAGATCGACGGCCTACAGGAGCAGATCGATGCCCTGGACGGCCTCAAGGCCTACGACCCATCACTGGCCTACCAGTCGGGCGAGATGGTCGTTGTCGATGGCCGGATTTACCAGGCTACACACGACGTGCCAGCCGACCCAGAAGGCGGCAACGCGCCACCGAATGTGTCGTACTGGATCGATGTCGGCCAGTCGCTGGAAACAGCCAACGGCCTGGCCCAGCAGGTCAGCACGAACACGATCAAGATTGCTGAAGTCGATGGCAAGGCGACTGTGGCTGCCGAAAGCCAGCAGGTGCTGAGGGCTTCGTATCGCGACGACAGCGTTGAAGGGGATCTTGCGGCTGCTGTTAACCAGTGGCAATCGACCGCTGCCTTTGCTGCAGAGGTGAAAGCAACTGCGACGAGAGAGGAGGCGATCGTCAAGAAGACTGAGACGCTTGAAGCCTCGATCGGCCAGACAAATGCTGTAGTTCAGACCGTCAGCCAGGCCCAGGCAGACCTCGACGGCAAGGCCCGGACTATGTGGTCGGTGAAAATGCAGCTCAACTCACAGGGACAATACCTTGTCGCTGGCATCGGTCTTGGGATCGAAAACGGTCCGGCTGGTCTTCAAAGCCAATTTATCGTCCTAGCGGATAGGTTTTCGGTTGCCAGCAGCATCAATGGAGAGATCAAGTCCTTCTTTGCCGTCCAGGGCGGTCAGTCGTTCATGGATTCGGCATTCATCCAAGACGGCACCATCACCAACGCCAAGATTGGGAGCTACATCAGCTCGACCAACTATGTCGCTGGCCAGCAGGGTTGGATCTTAAACAAGAGTGGAACGTTCGAGATCAACGGCACGGTGGCTGGGCAGGGGCGTCTGCTGATCAATAACCAGCGCCTTCGCATCTACCACGCCAATGGCAACCTGGCGATTGACCTCGGAGTGAACGTATGAGCACTGGCCTGAAGGTCTATGACCCTAGCGGCTTGGTGCTCCTAGACATGACGAGCTCAATCAGCCAGATGATGGGGTACGTAGATACAGGAGCGTCCAATGGCTCTCTCTCGATTCCATTGCCTCCTGCTGGAAAGGAGCTGTTCTACGCCGTCACCGAGCTGTCGGCGCAGAACAAGTATCTGGGAAAGCGCCCAGGGGTGACCCTGACCGTCGGGGCCTCCACCGCGACCTTAGCCTGGCAGTACTCCTACGCCGGCGGGTGGGGGTTCTACTCATTGAACTGCCGAATTCACTACGGATACCACTAAATGTCAGCGGGATTGAAGGTCTACAAGGAGGACGGCGCTCTCCTATTCGACACGGAAAAGATCACCTACGGTCTGCTGAAAAGCGGGTACATGACGCTGCTGCTCAACTGGCCGCGCCTGGATTACAAGTCTGCGAACCTGCCGCCCAACGAGGGCAGCAGTTACGCCGAGTCATCGATAACCGATGCCATCCATGGTTTCAGCGTAACCGGAGCAGTTGCTCCGATTGTCTTCATCGTTGGCTCTGGGATCTCCTGTGGATCTTCCCGCTCTGGCGATACCACGACCTTCTACTATATCGGCGCGAGCCCTTCGACGAAGTATTACTACTTCGACACGATGCGGGACACGCTGAATGGTGCAGGCCTGAAGTGCTACGACGAAGCCGGGACGCTGACCTTCAACTCGTTGCAGTACCCGCTCAACATCGCGGCCACAGTTTCAGCGCCGCCGCCACCGACACCTACCGTGATCAATGGGGTGGCAACCTACGGCGTTCCATTTGTGGGCGCGACCAGGTTTGCCACGCGCTTCATCAATTCTGGCCCGTACTACTGCGTGGCTCGGGTGTTTATCTCGGTGGGCTCCGGTGAGTTCGCAGCCGCCACGACATTCTCCAGGTCGTTTGGCCAGGGTCGAATGGATGGAATGTCTGCACCGGGTACGCCTTTCCCAGCGGTTACGAACCAGCAGGCCCACATGGATGGGGCATATGGTGCGTCGGGCGGCATCTACTTCATGGCATGTGATGCTGCGAGAACAACCATGTATTGGGGAGCTCCAGTCACTTACAACAGCTACTACGGCATACCGACTGATAAGTATCCGGAAGCCTTGGTCATCAGAACTGACAATCTTCCATTTCCTTTTAATTGAATATTGGAGCAATCCATGCCCTGGTACAGATCAGGCACGGTCGCGATCACGGCTGGCCAAACTACGGTGACCGGAACTGGTACCAACTTTTCCGCCAATGGCCGGGTGGGCGATGCGTTTCTTGGCCCGGACGGCAATTGGTACGAAGTGACCAACATTGCCAGCGCCACGGTGCTGAGCATTCTTCCCGCCTACAAAGGCGCGACGGTCAGCGGCGGAAGCTATGCGATCACGCCGATCCAGGGGTACGACAAGAGCCTCCGGGACGCCATCAGTTCGATCCTCCAGCAGTGGGGCTCGACACTAGCTGGCTTGGGTGATGTCTCGACCGAGAACGTGGTGCCGGTGACGAAGGGCGGTACAGGCGGCACCACACAAGCGACGGCGCGCACTGGCTTGGGCCTTAAGTCGGCAGCTGTGGCTGACATTCTAGGCACGGTAAGCCAAAGCGGCGGCGTGCCCACAGGCGCAATCATCGAAGAGGTGAGCAACGCCAATGGCGTATACGTAAAGCTGGCGAGCGGGACCATGATTTGTTACGGCAGAGGCTCTGGCACTACAGGGACAGAGCTGCTCAACCATTATGGGGGCGGAGGTATCACGTACGCCAACGTGCCGATTGCATTCCCAGCGGTCTTTGCCAACAACAATTACAGCTTTGTCGCCAAGTCCGCATCCCGCGGGATGGTTGAACTGTCGATTTCCCGTACCGCTTCTGGATGCACAGTGAATCGCCCCTGCTTTCCTAGACACTCTCCA
>NZ_KV793316.1:0-15497 GCF_001808425.1 Pseudomonas sp. HMSC08G10
CGTACCGTCGGCGCCGGCGTCGTAGCAAAAATTATTGAATAAGTAGTTGATTTCTCATGATCAGGCCGGCATAATGGCCGGCCTGATACAGCGTTAAAGGTCAGTAGCTCAATTGGCAGAGCGACGGTCTCCAAAACCGTAGGTTGGGGGTTCGATTCCCTCCTGACCTGCCATTCACCTCGGTGTGATGGCTTTCTTCTCACAGGATCCTCCTCGATGACTCCCAAAACTGAAGCCCAAGAATCGCGTTTTGATCTGTTCAAGTGGCTGGCTGTTGTTGTATTGGTAGTCGTTGGTGTTGTGGGTAATCAGTATTACTCCGCAGCTCCAATCCTGTATCGCGTCCTTGCGCTTCTTGCTCTGGCTGCCGTTGCGGGCTTTGTCGCCTTGCAGACTGCGAAGGGTAAGTCGTTCTTTGCGCTGGCGAAGGAAGCTCGTACCGAGATTCGTAAAGTCGTGTGGCCGACCCGCCAGGAAACCACTCAGACCACGCTCATTGTTGTGGTTGTCGTGTTGGTTATGGCGTTGCTGCTGTGGGGTCTCGATTCCCTGCTCGGCTGGGCGGTCTCCTTGATTGTTGGCTAAGGGTGTCCCGTGGCTAAGCGTTGGTACGTCGTGCATGCTTACTCGGGTTACGAGAAGCATGTGATGCGCTCCCTGATCGAGCGCGTCAAGCTGGCTGGCATGGAAGACGAGTTCGGCGAGATCTTGGTCCCGACCGAAGAAGTTGTTGAAATGCGCAACGGCCAGAAGCGCAAGAGCGAGCGCAAATTCTTCCCTGGCTATGTGCTGGTCCAGATGGAAATGAACGAAGGGACTTGGCACCTCGTCAAGGACACTCCTCGTGTCATGGGTTTCATTGGTGGTACCGCAGACAAGCCTGCGCCGATCACCGATAAAGAAGCTGAAGCTATCCTGCGTCGTGTTGCCGATGGTAGTGACAAGCCTAAGCCCAAGACGCTGTTCGAGCCGGGTGAAGTGGTTCGAGTCATTGATGGTCCGTTTGCTGACTTCAATGGCAGTGTCGAAGAAGTTAACTACGAAAAGAGCAGGCTGCAGGTTGCAGTGCTCATTTTCGGTCGCTCTACTCCGGTAGAGCTCGAGTTCAGCCAGGTCGAGAAGGTCTAGGCGAACGACGCATCCCATACCCCGCAGCCCTATGTGCTGCGGGGTTTTGTCGTCACTGGGATAAAACGCAAGTCATACGGGGAGCCATCTGGCGTTCGTACCCGATTTTGGAGTAGCTCATGGCTAAGAAGATTCAGGCTTACATCAAGCTGCAAGTTAAGGCCGGCCAGGCCAACCCAAGCCCACCCGTTGGTCCAGCACTGGGTCAACACGGTGTTAACATCATGGAATTCTGCAAGGCCTTCAACGCCCGTACTCAGGGTCAAGAGCCAGGTCTGCCGACTCCAGTGATCATCACTGTCTACAGTGACCGTAGCTTCACCTTCGAAACCAAGAGCACCCCTGCCTCGGTTCTGCTGAAGAAAGCTGCTGGCCTGAGCAGTGGTTCGGCTCGCCCGAACACCGTCAAGGTTGGTACCGTTACCCGTGCTCAGCTGGAAGAGATCGCCAAGACCAAGCAGGCTGATCTGACTGCCGCTGACCTGGATGCAGCTGTGCGCACCATCGCCGGCTCTGCCCGCAGCATGGGCCTGAACGTGGAGGGTGTGTAATGGCTAAGCTGACTAAGCGCCAAAAGGCTATCGCCGAGAAGATCGAAGCAGGCAAGGCCTACAACTTCGAAGAGGCCGCGACTCTGCTGGCTTCGCTGCCGGCCGCCAAATTCGTCGAGTCCTATGACATCGCCGTCAACCTCGGTGTTGACCCGCGTAAATCCGACCAGGTCGTTCGCAGCGCTACCGTGCTGCCGCATGGCACTGGCAAGACCGTTCGCGTTGCCGTCTTCACCCAGGGCCCAGCTGCTGAAGCTGCTCTGGCTGCCGGCGCTGACCGCGTAGGTATGGACGATCTGGCTGCCGAAATGAAAGGCGGCGACCTGAACTATGACGTCGTCATCGCATCGCCTGATGCCATGCGTGTTGTGGGTCAGCTGGGTCAGGTCCTGGGTCCTCGCGGCCTGATGCCGAACCCGAAAGTGGGTACTGTAACTCCAGACGTAGCCGGCGCCGTCAAGAACGCCAAGGCTGGTCAGGTTCGCTACCGTACCGACAAGAACGGTATCATCCACACCTCCGTTGGCAAGGTCGGCTTCGAAGCTGGCAAGCTGAAGGAAAACGTTGAAGCCCTGATCGCCGATCTGAAGCGTATCAAGCCGGCTTCCTCGAAAGGTATCTACGTCAAGCGCGTCACCCTGAGCACCACCATGGGCCCAGGTCTGATCATCGATCAGAGCTCGCTGAACGTGTAATGCTCGGCCGGTGTGGCCCTGTCCGCACCGGCTGCTGAAAATTGGGGTCCCTGCCTGGCGGGGGCTATCCAAGACCGTAGGCGGCGCAAGCCTTAAACCACAAGCCTACGCAGATGGTGCTCCCGATTCGTTACCGAATCAGACACCAAAACGACATCCGGCCTCGGCTGGATGAAACGGTAGAAACCAGGAGTAAACCCGTGGCAATTAAACTCGAAGACAAGAAGGCCATCGTCGCTGAAGTCAACGAGGCTGCCAAAGTCGCTCTGTCCGCTGTCGTGGCTGATGCCCGTGGTGTGACTGTAGGCGCAATGACCGGACTCCGTAAAGAGGCCCGCGAAGCTGGCGTTTACGTACGTGTCGTACGTAACACCCTGCTCAAGCGCGCTGTTGAAGGCACCGAGTACTCGATCCTCAACGACGCGTTCAAAGGCCCGACCCTGATCGCCTTCTCCAATGAACATCCGGGCGCTGCTGCTCGCTTGTTCAAAGAGTTCGCCAAGGGTCAGGACAAGTTCGAGATCAAGGCAGCTGCGTTCGACGGCAAGTTCCTTGCCGCTAACCAGATCGACGTGCTGGCAACCCTGCCAACTCGCGACGAGGCTATCGCACAGCTGATGAGCGTAATCCAAGGTGCAACCAGCAAGCTGGCTCGTACCCTGGCTGCTCTGCGCGACCAGAAAGAAGCCGCTGCTGCCTAAGGCCGCGTAGCTTATTTCGAAATCAAACGTTTAATTTGATGGCCGCGTAGGCTGTCACCCCAATACAGGAATTCATAGTCATGTCTCTGACTAACGAGCAAATCATCGAAGCGATCGGCCAGAAAACCGTTCTGGAAATTGTTGAACTGATCAAAGCGATGGAAGAAACCTTCGGCGTTACCGCTGCTGCCGCCGTTGCTGCTGCCCCTGCTGGTGGCGCTGCTGCCGCTGCTGAAGAGCAGACCGAGTTCAACGTCGTTCTGGCCGAAGCTGGCGACAAGAAGGTCAACGTGATCAAGGCGGTTCGTGAACTGACCGGTCTGGGCCTGAAAGAAGCCAAAGAGAAAGTAGACGGCGCTCCTGCTGTCATCGCTGAAGGCGTTTCGAAAGAAGCCGCTGAAGACGCGAAGAAGAAGCTGGAAGAAGCAGGCGCTAAAGTCGAGCTGAAGTAATTTCGACTTTGCGACTCCAGCCCAAGCGTTGAGCGAAAGGCTGACGGCTGGTGGCTTATGCCACCGGCCTTTTTCCGTTATTGGTGGCCGATCAGGTCGGCCCCGATAACGAGCTGTAAAACACCCAAGAGGGTGTGCAAACCATGGGGTTTGCAGATTTTCTGGCTGCTTCCGCTCGGAAGGAGCCAAACAAGCAGGTGACCAAGCTGGGGAACGCTGATGGCTTACTCATACACTGAGAAAAAACGTATCCGCAAGGACTTTAGCAAGTTGCCGGACGTCATGGATGTGCCTTACCTCCTGGCCATCCAGCTGGATTCGTATCGCGAATTCCTGCAGGCGGGAGCATCCAAGGATCAGTTCCGCGACGTCGGCCTGCACGCGGCCTTCAAATCGGTATTCCCGATCATCAGCTACTCCGGCAATGCTGCCCTGGAGTACGTCGGCTATCGCCTGGGCGAGCCGGCTTTCGATGTGAAGGAATGTGTCCTGCGCGGTGTGACATTCGCTGTTCCGCTGCGTGTGAAGGTGCGCCTGATCATCTTCGACAAGGAATCGTCGAACAAAGCGATCAAGGACATCAAAGAGCAAGAAGTCTACATGGGTGAAATCCCCCTGATGACTGAGAATGGTACCTTCGTTATCAACGGTACCGAGCGTGTAATCGTTTCCCAGCTGCACCGTTCGCCAGGTGTGTTCTTCGACCACGATCGTGGCAAGACCCACAGCTCCGGCAAACTGCTGTACTCCGCCCGTATCATTCCTTACCGCGGTTCCTGGCTGGACTTCGAGTTCGATCCGAAGGACTGCGTGTTCGTTCGTATCGACCGTCGCCGCAAGCTGCCGGCCTCGGTACTGCTGCGAGCGCTGGGCTACAGCACCGAAGAAATCCTCAACACCTTCTACACCACCAACGTGTTCCACGTTTCCGGCGAAAAACTCAGCCTGGAACTGGTGCCTCAGCGTCTGCGTGGTGAAGTCGCGGTCATGGATATCCATGACGGCAGCGGAAAGATCATCGTTGAGCAAGGCCGTCGTATCACCGCGCGCCATATCAACCAGCTCGAAAAAGCCGGCGTCAAGCAGCTGGACGTTCCAATGGAGTACGTCCTGGGCCGCACCACTGCCAAGGCCATCGTGCATCCGGCCACCGGCGAGATCCTGGCCGAATGTAACACCGAGCTGACCACTGAGCTGCTGATCAAGGTCGCCAAGGCTCAGGTTGTACGCATCGAGACGCTGTACACCAACGACATCGATTGCGGTCCGTTCATCTCGGATACTCTGAAGATCGACACCACCAGCAACCAGCTGGAAGCCTTGGTGGAAATCTACCGCATGATGCGTCCAGGTGAGCCGCCAACCAAGGATGCCGCCGAGACCCTGTTCAACAACCTGTTCTTCAGTGCCGAGCGTTACGATCTGTCCGCCGTTGGCCGCATGAAGTTCAACCGCCGTATCGGTCGTACCGAGATCGAAGGTTCGGGCGTGCTGAGCAAGGAAGATATCGTCGACGTCCTCAAGACCTTGGTCGATATCCGTAACGGCAAAGGCATCGTCGACGACATCGACCACCTGGGTAACCGTCGTGTCCGTTGCGTTGGCGAGATGGCCGAGAACCAGTTCCGTGTCGGCCTGGTGCGCGTCGAGCGCGCGGTCAAGGAACGTCTGTCGATGGCGGAAAGCGAAGGCTTGATGCCGCAGGACCTGATCAACGCTAAGCCGGTCGCGGCGGCGGTGAAGGAGTTCTTCGGTTCCAGCCAGCTCTCGCAGTTCATGGACCAGAACAACCCACTCTCCGAGATCACCCACAAGCGCCGTGTCTCCGCGCTCGGCCCAGGTGGTCTGACCCGTGAGCGTGCAGGCTTCGAAGTCCGTGACGTACACCCGACTCACTACGGCCGTGTGTGCCCGATCGAGACCCCTGAAGGTCCGAACATTGGTCTGATCAACTCCCTGGCGGCCTATGCCCGCACCAATCAGTACGGCTTCCTGGAAAGCCCGTACCGCGTGGTGAAAGAAGGCGTGGTCACCGACGAAATCGTGTTCCTGTCTGCCATCGAAGAGGCCGATCACGTGATCGCCCAGGCTTCCGCTGCGATGAACGAGCAGAAGCAACTGGTCGATGAGCTTGTCGCCGTACGTCACCTGAACGAATTCACCGTCAAGGCGCCGGAAGACGTCACCCTGATGGACGTTTCGCCGAAGCAGGTTGTTTCCGTCGCTGCCTCGCTGATTCCGTTCCTCGAGCACGACGACGCCAACCGTGCATTGATGGGTTCGAACATGCAGCGTCAGGCTGTTCCGACCCTGCGCGCCGACAAGCCGCTGGTAGGTACCGGCATGGAGCGCAACGTTGCTCGTGACTCCGGCGTCTGCGTCGTTGCTCGTCGCGGTGGTGTGATCGACTCGGTCGATGCCAGCCGTATCGTCGTGCGTGTAGCCGATGACGAAGTAGAAACCGGCGAAGCAGGTGTGGATATCTACAACCTGACCAAGTACACCCGTTCGAACCAGAACACCTGCATCAACCAGCGTCCGCTGGTGAGCAAAGGTGATGTGGTCGCGCGTGGCGACATCATGGCCGACGGCCCGTCCACCGACATGGGTGAGCTGGCGTTGGGTCAGAACATGCGCATCGCGTTCATGGCGTGGAACGGCTTCAACTTCGAAGACTCCATCTGCTTGTCCGAGCGTGTGGTTCAGGAAGACCGCTTCACCACTATCCACATTCAGGAACTGACCTGTGTGGCGCGTGACACCAAGCTTGGCCCAGAGGAAATCACTGCGGACATCCCGAACGTGGGTGAGGCTGCGCTGAACAAGCTGGACGAAGCCGGTATCGTCTATGTGGGTGCTGAAGTCGGCGCTGGCGACATTCTGGTCGGTAAGGTTACTCCGAAAGGCGAGACCCAGCTGACTCCAGAAGAAAAGCTGCTGCGTGCGATCTTCGGTGAGAAGGCCAGCGACGTAAAAGACACCTCCCTGCGCGTGCCGACCGGCACCAAAGGTACTGTCATCGACGTCCAGGTCTTCACCCGTGACGGCGTTGAGCGCGACAGCCGCGCCCTGGCCATCGAGAAGATGCAACTGGACGAGATCCGCAAGGACCTCAACGAAGAGTTCCGCATCGTCGAGGGCGCGACCTTCGAGCGTCTGCGTGCAGCCCTGAACGGCCAGGTGGTCGATGGTGGCGCGGGCCTGAAGAAAGGCACCGTGATCACTGACGACGTACTGAACGGTCTGGAGCACGGCCAGTGGTTCAAGCTGCGCATGGCCGAAGATGCTCTGAACGAGCAATTGGAAAAGGCTCAGCAGTACATCGTCGATCGCCGTCGTCTGCTGGACGACAAGTTCGAAGACAAGAAGCGCAAGCTGCAGCAGGGCGATGACCTGGCACCGGGCGTGCTGAAGATCGTCAAGGTCTACCTGGCTATCCGTCGCCGCATCCAGCCGGGCGACAAGATGGCAGGCCGTCACGGTAACAAGGGTGTGGTCTCCGTGATCATGCCGGTCGAAGACATGCCGCACGACGCCAACGGTACTCCAGTCGACGTCGTTCTGAACCCGCTGGGTGTACCTTCGCGTATGAACGTCGGTCAGATCCTTGAAACCCACCTGGGTCTCGCGGCTAAGGGCCTGGGCGAGAAGATCGATCGCATGCTCGAAGAGCAGCGCAAAGCCGCTGAGCTGCGCAGCTTCCTGACCGAGGTCTACAACGAGATCGGTGGTCGTCAGGAAAACCTGGACGAGTTCTCGGACGAAGAGATCATCGCTCTGGCCAACAACCTGAAGAAAGGCGTGCCGATGGCTACGCCGGTCTTCGACGGTGCCAAGGAGCGTGAGATCAAGGCCATGCTGAAGCTGGCCGACATGCCTGAGAGCGGCCAGATGGTCCTGTTCGATGGCCGTACCGGCAACAAGTTCGAGCGTCCTGTGACCGTTGGTTACATGTACATGCTCAAGCTGAACCACTTGGTGGACGACAAGATGCACGCGCGTTCCACTGGTTCGTACAGTCTGGTTACCCAGCAGCCGCTGGGTGGTAAGGCGCAGTTCGGTGGTCAGCGTTTCGGGGAGATGGAAGTGTGGGCGCTGGAAGCATACGGCGCGGCATACACCCTGCAAGAAATGCTCACAGTGAAGTCGGACGACGTGAACGGCCGTACCAAGATGTACAAGAACATCGTGGATGGCGATCACCGTATGGAGCCGGGCATGCCCGAGTCCTTCAACGTGTTGATCAAAGAGATCCGTTCGCTCGGTATCGATATCGATCTGGAAACCGAATAACACGTGACGCGAAGGGGAGCGGGGCAGGTATTGCCCGCTTCCTGCTCCGCCAGGAGGAAAGGCCTTGAAAGACCTACTGAATTTGCTGAAAAACCAGGGTCAAGTCGAAGAGTTCGACGCCATCCGCATCGGTCTGGCGTCGCCTGAAATGATCCGTTCGTGGTCGTTCGGTGAAGTTAAGAAGCCGGAAACCATCAACTACCGTACGTTCAAACCTGAGCGTGACGGCCTGTTCTGCGCCAAGATCTTTGGCCCAGTCAAGGATTACGAGTGCCTGTGCGGAAAGTACAAGCGCCTCAAGCATCGCGGCGTCATCTGCGAGAAGTGCGGCGTTGAAGTCGCTCTGGCCAAGGTTCGACGTGAGCGCATGGCGCACATCGAGCTGGCCTCGCCGGTTGCCCACATCTGGTTCCTGAAGTCGCTGCCGTCCCGTATCGGCCTGCTGATGGACATGACTCTGCGTGACATCGAGCGCGTACTCTATTTCGAGAGCTACGTCGTTATCGATCCGGGCATGACCACCCTCGAGAAGGGTCAGTTGCTCAACGATGAGCAGTACTTCGAAGCACTGGAAGAGTTCGGTGACGACTTCGACGCCCGTATGGGTGCCGAGGCTGTTCGCGAGCTGCTGCACGCTATCGACCTGGAGCACGAAATTGGTCGCCTGCGCGAAGAGATTCCGCAGACCAACTCGGAAACCAAGATCAAGAAGCTGTCCAAGCGCCTGAAGCTGATGGAAGCTTTCCAGGGTTCGGGCAACCTGCCTGAGTGGATGGTCCTGACCGTTCTGCCGGTTCTGCCGCCGGATCTGCGTCCGCTGGTTCCGCTCGATGGCGGTCGCTTCGCGACTTCCGACCTGAACGACCTGTACCGCCGGGTGATCAACCGTAACAACCGTCTGAAGCGCCTGCTCGATCTGTCGGCGCCGGACATTATCGTGCGCAACGAAAAGCGCATGCTGCAGGAAGCGGTCGACGCCCTGCTGGACAACGGCCGTCGCGGTCGCGCCATCACTGGCTCGAACAAGCGTCCGCTGAAGTCCCTGGCTGACATGATCAAAGGTAAGCAAGGTCGCTTCCGTCAGAACCTGCTCGGTAAGCGCGTGGACTACTCCGGTCGTTCCGTAATTACCGTAGGTCCGACCCTGCGCCTGCACCAGTGCGGTCTGCCGAAGAAGATGGCCCTGGAGCTGTTCAAGCCGTTCATTTTCGGCAAGCTGGAAATGCGCGGTCTGGCGACCACCATCAAAGCTGCCAAAAAGATGGTCGAGCGCGAGCTGCCGGAGGTGTGGGACGTCCTCGCCGAGGTGATCCGCGAACACCCCGTACTGCTCAACCGTGCACCGACCCTTCACCGTCTGGGTATCCAGGCGTTCGAGCCGGTGCTGATCGAAGGCAAGGCTATTCAGCTGCACCCGCTGGTGTGTGCTGCGTACAACGCCGACTTCGACGGTGACCAGATGGCCGTTCACGTGCCGCTGACGCTGGAAGCCCAGCTGGAAGCGCGCGCGCTGATGATGTCGACCAACAACATCCTGTCGCCTGCCAACGGTGAGCCGATCATCGTGCCGTCCCAGGACGTGGTTCTGGGTCTGTACTACATGACCCGTGAAGCGGTCAACGCCAAGGGTGAAGGTCGTGTGTTCGCCGACCTGCAGGAAGTCGACCGCGTATTCCGCGCCGGCGAAGCTGCGCTGCACGCCAAGATCAAGGTCCGTATCAACGAGACCGTGAAAGAGCGTGACGGCAGCATCGTCAAGAACACCCGTATCGTCGACACTACCGTCGGCCGTGCGCTGTTGTTCCAGGTAGTGCCAGCCGGTCTGCCGTTCGACGTCGTCAACCAGTCGATGAAGAAAAAGGCGATCTCCAAGCTGATCAACCAGTGCTATCGCGTGGTGGGTCTGAAGGAAACCGTCATCTTTGCCGACCAGCTGATGTACACCGGTTTTGCCTACTCGACCATTTCCGGCGTTTCCATCGGTGTTAACGACTTCGTTATCCCAGATGAGAAGGCACGCATCATCGGTACCGCTACCGATGAAGTGAAGGAAATCGAGAGCCAGTACGCCTCCGGCCTGGTAACCCAGGGCGAGAAGTACAACAAGGTCATCGACTTGTGGTCCAAGGCGAACGACGAAGTGTCCAAGGCGATGATGGCCAACCTCTCGAAAGAGAAGGTCATCGATCGTGATGGCAACGAAGTCGAGCAAGAGTCCTTCAACTCGATGTACATGATGGCTGACTCCGGTGCGCGGGGTTCCGCTGCCCAGATCCGTCAGCTGGCCGGTATGCGTGGCCTGATGGCCAAGCCGGACGGCTCCATCATCGAGACGCCGATTACCGCGAACTTCCGTGAAGGTCTGAGCGTACTGCAGTACTTCATCTCGACCCACGGTGCTCGTAAAGGTCTGGCGGATACCGCATTGAAGACTGCGAACTCCGGTTACCTGACCCGTCGTCTGGTTGACGTGGCGCAGGATCTGGTCGTGACCGAGATCGACTGCGGCACTGATCAGGGTCTGCTGATGACCCCGCACATCGAAGGCGGTGACGTTGTAGAGCCGCTGGGTGAGCGTGTACTGGGTCGTGTCATCGCCCGTGACGTGTTCAAGCCAGGCACCGAGGACGTCATCGTTCCGGCCGGTACCCTGGTCGACGAGAAGTGGGTCGAGTTCATCGAGCTGAACAGCATCGACGAAGTGGTCGTGCGTTCCCCGATCAGCTGCGAAACCCGCTACGGCATCTGCGCCAAGTGCTACGGTCGTGACCTGGCTCGTGGCCACCAGGTGAATATCGGTGAAGCTGTCGGCGTTATCGCTGCCCAGTCGATCGGTGAGCCGGGTACCCAGCTGACCATGCGTACGTTCCACATCGGTGGTGCTGCAAGCCGTACCTCGGCTGCCGACAGCGTCCAGGTGAAGAACGGCGGTATGGTTCGTCTGCACAACCTCAAGCAGGTCGAGCGTGCCGATGGCAACCTGGTTGCCGTTTCGCGTTCCGGCGAGCTGGCCATCGCCGACGAATTCGGTCGCGAGCGTGAGCGCTACAAGCTGCCTTACGGTGCGGTGATTTCGGTCAAGGAAGGTGAGAAGGTCGAAGCTGGCGCTATCGTCGCCAAGTGGGACCCGCACACCCACCCGATCGTTACCGAACTCAAAGGTACCGTGACCTTCGTGGGCATGGAGGAAGGCATCACCATCAAGCGTCAGACCGACGAGCTGACCGGCCTGACCAACATCGAAGTGATGGACGTCAAGGATCGCCCTGCCGCAGGCAAGGAAATCCGTCCAGCGATCAAGATGGTCGACGCTGCTGGCAAGGATCTGTACCTGCCGGGTACCGACGTACCAGCCCAGTACTTCCTGCCGGCCAACGCCCTCGTCGGTGTGGCTGACGGTGCACAGATCGGTGTAGGTGACGTTATCGCGCGTATTCCGCAAGAAACGTCCAAGACCCGAGACATCACCGGTGGTCTGCCGCGCGTTGCCGATCTGTTCGAAGCGCGTCGTCCGAAAGAAGCCTCGATCTTGGCTGAAGTCAGCGGCACCATCGCGTTCGGTAAGGAAACCAAGGGCAAGCGTCGCTTGGTCATCACGCCGACCGATGGCAGCGAGCCGTACGAAGAGCTGATTCCGAAGTGGCGCCACTTGAACGTCTTCGAAGGCGAACAGGTAAACCGCGGCGAAGTTATCTCCGACGGCCCGAGCGATCCGCACGACATCCTGCGTCTGCTGGGTGTAAGCGCGCTGGCCAAGTACATCGTCAACGAGATTCAGGATGTTTACCGTCTGCAGGGCGTGAAGATCAACGACAAGCACATTGAGACCATCCTGCGTCAGATGCTGCGTAAAGTTGAGATTACCGAATCCGGCGACTCCAGCTTCATCAAGGGCGACCAGATGGAACTGACTCAGGTGCTGGTCGAGAACGAGCGTCTCGCCGCCGAAGATAAGTTCGTCTCGAAGTTCTCGCGTGTACTGCTGGGTATCACCAAGGCCTCGCTGTCGACCGAGTCGTTCATTTCCGCGGCTTCCTTCCAGGAAACCACGCGCGTCCTGACCGAAGCGGCCGTCACCGGCAAGCGCGACTACCTGCGCGGCTTGAAAGAGAACGTGGTCGTGGGTCGTTTGATCCCGGCAGGTACCGGTCTGGCCTACCACAGCGAGCGCAAGCGCCGCCGTGATGCCGACAAGCCGCTGCGTGTAAGTGCCAGTGAGGTGGAAGCCGCACTGACCGAAGCGCTGAACTCCAGCGGTAACTAAGAACAGGGCTAGGCCCCGGTTCATCCTCCACGTCATTGGCGACATGAATTGTTGCCGATGACCGGACGGGGAGGGCCGGGGCCTCGTCTTGACTGGGTGCAAGATCCTCTTTAGACTTTTGTACCCTTAAATTTGGTGAGGCTCCGTCTCGCCAATTTTTGGCTTTCTTGCAAGACAATAGCGTCGCAAGACAATCAGTGGAGCTAGTAGATGGCAACTATCAACCAGCTGGTACGTCAGCCGCGTAAGCGTACCGTCGAGAAATCCGACGTACCTGCGCTGCAGAACTGCCCGCAGCGTCGTGGCGTGTGCACCCGTGTGTACACCACCACGCCGAAAAAACCTAACTCGGCACTGCGTAAAGTATGCCGTGTGCGTCTGACCAACGGTTTCGAGGTTTCCTCGTACATCGGTGGTGAAGGCCACAACCTGCAAGAGCACAGCGTCGTCCTGATCCGTGGCGGCCGTGTAAAAGACTTGCCAGGTGTTCGTTACCACACCGTTCGCGGCTCTCTGGATACTTCGGGCGTTAAAGGCCGTAACCAGGGTCGTTCGAAGTACGGTACCAAGCGTCCGAAGTAATCGGCCGTTTGCAGACATCCATTTTTTGAGTCGATAAGAGTAAGGTCGGGCAGGGGTCGAAGACCCGCGTCCCGGGCTAACCTGAAGACCGTTTGAGGGCTTATCATGCCAAGACGTCGTGTAGCAGCAAAACGTGAGATCCTGGACGATCCGAAGTACGGATCCCAGATTCTCGCCAAGTTCATGAACCACGTGATGGAAAGCGGCAAGAAGGCCGTAGCCGAGCGCATCGTTTACGGTGCCCTGGATACCGTCAAAGCACGCAAGAACAGCGACCCCCTGGAAATCTTCGAGAAAGCTCTCGACGCCATCGCTCCGCTGGTCGAAGTAAAGTCCCGCCGTGTAGGCGGTGCCACTTACCAGGTTCCGGTTGAAGTTCGTCCGTCCCGTCGTAACGCTCTGGCAATGCGCTGGCTCGTAGACTACGCCCGCAAGCGTGGCGAGAAGTCCATGGCTCTGCGCCTGGCCGGTGAACTGCTGGATGCTGCTGAAGGCAAGGGTGCTGCAGTCAAGAAGCGTGAAGACGTGCACCGTATGGCCGAGGCCAACAAGGCGTTCTCGCACTACCGCTTCTAATTCAAGCATCAATCTTTTTGCGAGGGCTTTATGGCTCGTACTACAGCAATTAACCGCTACCGTAACATCGGTATCTGCGCGCACGTTGACGCGGGCAAGACTACCACTACCGAGCGGATCCTGTTCTACACAGGTCTGAGCCACAAGATGGGCGAGGTGCATGATGGCGCCGCGACCACCGACTGGATGGTGCAGGAGCAGGAGCGCGGTATCACCATTACCTCCGCTGCCGTTACCACCTTCTGGAAAGGCTCCCGTGGTCAGTACGACAACTACCGCGTAAACGTCATCGATACCCCCGGCCACGTTGACTTCACCATTGAAGTTGAGCGTTCGCTGCGCGTACTCGACGGCGCGGTCGTCGTATTCTGCGGTACCTCTGGCGTTGAGCCGCAGTCCGAAACCGTATGGCGTCAGGCCAACAAGTACGGCGTTCCACGTGTTGTTTACGTGAACAAGATGGACCGTGCTGGTGCCAACTTCCTGCGCGTTGTCGGCCAGATCAAGAACCGTCTGGGTCACACCCCGGTTCCAATCCAGCTGGCTATCGGTTCGGAAGACAACTTCCAGGGTCAGGTTGACCTGATCAAGATGAAGGCCATCTACTGGAACGATGACGACAAGGGCACCACCTATCGCGAGGAAGAAATTCCTGCCGATATGCTGGAGCTGGCTGAAGAGTGGCGCGCCAATATGGTCGAGTCCGCTGCTGAAGCCAACGAAGAGCTGATGAACAAGTACCTTGAAGAAGGTGACCTGTCTGTCGAAGAGATCAAGGCCGGTCTGCGCGCCCGTACTCTGGCGAGCGAAATCGTTCCTGCCGTCTGCGGCTCCTCCTTCAAGAACAAGGGCGTTCCCTTGGTTCTCGATGCCGTGATCGACTTCCTGCCTGCTCCGACCGAGATTCCTGCGATCAAGGGTATCCACCCTGATCTGGCTGATACGCCGAAGGAAGAGATCACCGAAGAGCAGCAGGACGAGCGTCATGCCGACGACAACGAGCCGTTCTCGGCTCTGGCGTTCAAGATCGCTACCGACCCGTTCGTTGGTACCCTGACCTTCGTTCGCGTCTACTCGGGCGTTCTGACCTCTGGTGACTCGGTCATCAACTCGGTCAAAGGCAAGAAAGAGCGCGTTGGTCGTATGGTGCAGATGCACGCCAACCAGCGTGAAGAGATCAAGGAAGTTCGCGCTGGCGACATCGCGGCCCTGATCGGCATGAAAGACGTTACCACTGGTGAAACCCTGTGCGACGCCGACAAGCCAATCATCCTTGAGCGCATGGACTTCCCTGAGCCTGTAATCTCGCTCTCCGTTGAGCCGAAGACCAAGCAGGATCAGGAGAAGATGGGTATCGCTCTGGGCAAACTGGCTCAGGAAGACCCGTCGTTCCGTGTCAAGACCGACGAAGAGACTGGTCAGACCATCATCTCCGGCATGGGTGAGCTGCACCTGGACATCATTGTTGACCGCATGAAGCGTGAATTCAACGTTGAGGCCAACATCGGCAAGCCGCAGGTTTCTTACCGCGAGAAGATCACCAAGTCCGGTGTCGAGATCGAAGGCAAGTTCGTTCGTCAGTCCGGTGGCCGTGGTCAGTTCGGTCATTGCTGGATCCGCTTCTCCGAGCCGGACCAGGATGCCAACGGCAACATCACTGAAGGCCTGGTCTTCACCAACGAAGTCGTTGGCGGTGTTGTTCCGAAGGAATACATCCCTGCGATCCAGAAGGGTATCGAAGAGCAGATGAAGAACGGCGTCGTTGCCGGCTATCCTCTGATCGGCCTGAAGGCTACCGTGTTCGACGGTTCGTACCACGACGTCGACTCCAACGAGATGGCGTTCAAGATCGCGGCCTCCATGGCGACCAAGCAGCTGGCTCAGAAGGGCGGCGGTGTTGTGCTTGAACCGATCATGAAGGTTGAGGTAGTAACCCCTGAGGATTACATGGGTGACGTGATGGGTGACCTGAACCGTCGTCGTGGTCTGATCCAGGGTATGGATGACTCGGTTTCCGGCAAGGTTATCCGTGCAGAAGTCCCGCTGGGAGAAATGTTCGGTTATGCAACCGACGTCCGTTCCATGTCTCAGGGTCGCGCAAGCTACTCCATGGAATTCTCCAAGTACTCCGAAGCTCCGTCGAACATCGTCGAAGCACTCGTTAAAAAACAAGGCTAATCCAGCCCTTTAGGCAAGAGGTTCACTGTCGTGGCTAAAGAAAAATTTGATCGTTCCCTTCCCCACGTTAACGTCGG
>NZ_KV793317.1:0-51430 GCF_001808425.1 Pseudomonas sp. HMSC08G10
ACCAGATTCGGGAAGTCTTTTTCAGACCTTCCATAACGGTGCGCCATGTTCAACAAACGTTTAAAACGCGAACTTGAAGAAGCCTTGTCAACGCTCTACGCACAAGACGCGAGAATGTCAGCAGTCAACCGGTCCACTGCAATTATTGAATTTACGCCAGCGGGACTCGTAAGCACCGCCAACCAAAATTTTTTAGACGCGCTGGGCTATCACCTCGAAGAGGTCATCGGAAAACACCACAGTATATTCTGTCTAGAACGTCACGCCACAAGCTCTGAATACAGAGACTTCTGGAGAAGGCTTGCCGAAGGAGCGTCGATCCGCGACCGCGTCATCAGAAAAAACAAGCTAGGGGAAGTGGTATGGCTGGAGGCAAGCTACAACCCGATCAGAGACAGCAACGGACGCATTATAAGCATTTTAAAATGTGCCACCCTCGTCACAGATCAAGTGAAAAACGAACAGGAACAGCGAAGCACAATCGAAGCCATAAGCCGATCGATGGCAATGGTTTCGTTCACCCCGGAAGGGTATGTACTGGACGCCAATGAGAACTTCCTAAGCACTCTAGGCTATAGCCTGCATGAGATTCTAGGTCAGCATCATCGACTGTTTTGCCCTCAGCAAGAGGTCGCGTCGTCCGAGTACAAAGAATTCTGGAGAAACCTGAACAAAGGCGAGTTTTTCTCGGGTCGCTTCCAGCGCGTCAACCGATCCGGCAATACGGTATGGCTGAGCGCCACTTACAACCCTGTATTTGATGCCAGCAACAAACTTTACAAGATCGTGAAATTTGCTCGCGACATTACCGCACAGGTTGAACAACAAACCATCGAATCCGACGCAGCCAAACTTGCCTACGAAATATCCTTAAAAACCGACCACAGTGCGCAGCATGGTGCATTGGTCATCAATGAAACCGTTGCCGTGGTACGCGGTATCGCTGATGAAATCACGAAAGCAGCAGACAACATAGCGGCGGTGAGCAAGCAGTCCGACATGATTACTGGCATTATCCAGACCATACGTGAAATCGCTGATCAAACAAATCTTTTGGCATTAAATGCAGCCATCGAAGCAGCGAGAGCCGGAGAGCAAGGTAGAGGGTTTGCTGTCGTAGCGGACGAGGTTCGTCATCTAGCAGTGCGCACCGCCCAGGCCACCGTAGAAATCAGGGACGTGGTAAAGCGCAATCATGAGTTATCGCAAGAAGCCGTTAAAGGTATGCAAACCAGTCAGCACAAGGTTGATGTCGGCGTAGGTTTGGTTGGTGAAGCGGGGGAAATAATTGAGAGAATCCAAAGCGGTGCACGTCAAGTCGTGGAGACAGTTAGGCAGTTTAGCGAAACTATGAATAAAACCTGAAAATGTATTGCGATCTATGGCGCGGACCTCGGCGTCTAATATCTGCATTAACTAAAGCAATTGCCAATGATCGTCACTCACCCGCCCGCCAAGCGTGTCATGAAGTGCTTGCTGAGCGGAATATTGTGCGCCGGTCTGGCGTGGATCCATGGGCTGTTCATCCGCGGCTTGGCCACATCGCGCGATCACGGGGAGAGCATTGGCGGCGAGGACCGCGAGCAGGGGGTTGTCTTGGTAGACAAGCTGTCGTTCAGACACGGTAAAGGGGACGGCCCCGTATAACTGCCGTCACACCTATGCGACAATAGGCGCAATGTCTGGTCTGAACCCCACATTCATCGCCCAACAGCTCGGGCAAAGCGTGCAGATGCGCTCATCGACATGCACGCTGGATTAATTCGGCCAACGCCTGGCAGGAGCTCGAAAAGCTCTCGATTGGTCCGAAACGGGTCCGCAGCTGCGTAGAAGCCACGTAAGTTATTGATAGGTAAGCTCCTTGATCTCCACCGCTAATATCACCATGCAATTCGGCGCCAAGCCGCTCTTCGAAAACGTCTCGGTCAAATTCAACAACGGCAACCGCTACGGCCTGATCGGCGCCAATGGCTGCGGCAAATCGACCTTCATGAAGATCCTTGGCGGTGACCTGGAGCCGTCCGCTGGCCAGGTGATGCTCGAGCAGAACACCCGCCTGGGTAAACTGCGCCAGGACCAGTTCGCCTACGAGGCCTTCAGCGTGATCGACACCGTGATCATGGGCCACGAGCAGCTCTGGAAGGTCAAGGCCGAACGTGACCGCATCTATTCGCTGCCGGAAATGACCGAAGAAGACGGCATGGCCGTCGCTGAACTGGAAACCGAATTCGCCGAGATGGACGGCTACACCGCCGAGTCCCGTGCCGGCGAACTGCTGCTGGGCCTGGGCATTCCGCTGGAGCAGCACTTCGGGCCGATGAGTGAAGTGGCACCCGGCTGGAAGCTGCGCGTGCTGTTGGCCCAGGCGCTGTTCTCGGATCCGGACGTGCTGTTGCTGGACGAACCGACCAACCACCTGGACATCAACACCATCCGCTGGCTGGAAAACATTCTGACCGCGCGTAACAGCACCATGGTCATCATTTCCCACGACCGCCACTTCCTCAACAGCGTCTGCACCCACATGGCTGACCTGGACTACGGTGAGCTGCGCCTGTTCCCAGGCAACTACGACGAGTACATGACCGCCGCCACCCAGGCGCGCGAGCAGTTGCTGGCCGACAACGCCAAGAAGAAAGCGCAGATCGCCGAACTGCAGACCTTCGTCAGCCGCTTCTCTGCCAACGCCTCCAAGGCCAAGCAAGCGACCTCCCGTGCCAAGCAGATCGACAAGATCCAGCTGGCCGAGGTCAAGCCGTCGAGCCGGGTCAGCCCGTTCATCCGCTTCGAACAGACCAAGAAGCTGCACCGCCAGGCGGTGACCGTGGAGAAGGTATCCAAGGGCTTCGAGGGCAAGACCCTGTTCAAGGACTTCAGTTTCGTGGTCGAGGCTGGCGAGCGCGTAGCGATCATCGGCCCCAACGGTATCGGCAAGACCACCCTGCTGCGTACCTTGGTCGGCGAGATGGCACCGGATGCCGGCTCCGTGAAATGGACCGACAGCGCAGAGGTGGGCTATTACGCCCAGGACCACGCCCACGACTTCGAAGACGACCTGAGCCTGTTCGACTGGATGGGCCAGTGGACCCAAGGCGAACAGCTGATCCGCGGTACCCTGGGCCGCATGCTGTTCTCCAACGACGAGATCCTCAAGTCGGTGAAGGTGATCTCCGGTGGTGAACAAGGCCGCATGCTGTTCGGCAAGTTGATCCTGCAAAAGCCCAACGTGCTGGTGATGGACGAACCGACCAACCACCTGGACATGGAGTCGATCGAGGCGCTGAACCTGGCGCTGGAGAACTACCCGGGAACGCTGGTGTTCGTCAGCCATGACCGCGAGTTCGTGTCGTCGCTGGCCACGCGCATCATCGAGCTGACGCCGGATGGCGTGGTGGACTTCAGCGGCACTTACGACGACTACCTGCGTAGCCAGGGTGTTGTGGTCTGACAGCCTCCGCCTGAGCGCTTGATCCGATTCGCGGCTAAAGCCGCTCCTTCAGGTACCGCGCCGTTCTAAAGGACGGCACGGTACCTGCGGCTAACGAACAACTCGTTAGCCTGCTTTCTTTTATCCCGCGCAGACGCCATGATGGGCGACGCCCCACCGCCTGCCCGCGAACGTGCCCATGACCGCGCAACAACCTGCCTCCAGCGTCACCCTGCAGATCCTCTCGATCGTCTTCTATACCTTCATCGCCTTTCTGTGCATCGGTCTGCCGATCGCGGTGCTGCCCAGCTATGTCCATGATCAGTTAGGCTTTGGCGCAGTGATCGCCGGCCTGACAATTGGCCTTCAGTACCTGTCCACGCTCCTGAGCCGGCCATTCGCCGGACGGGTGGCCGATGGCCTGGGTGGCAAGCGAGCGATTCGCTATGGGCTTTACGGCATCGCCGGCTGCGGCGTGCTGACCTTGTTTTCGGCCTGGACCCTTGCCCTGCCTTGGCTGAGTCTGCTCCTGCTACTCGCCGGCCGAGTGCTGCTGGGCATCGCCCAAGGGTTAATCGGGGTCGCCACCTTGAGCTGGGGTATCGGTCAAGTCGGTAGCGAGCACACCGCAAAGGTGATTTCCTGGAACGGCATCGCCTCCTACGGCGCCATCGCCATTGGCGCGCCGGCCGGCGTGCTGCTGGTGGACGGGATCGATTTCAGCGTGCTCGGCCCTGCATTGCTGGTGCTGGCGCTGCTTGCCCTGATGGCGTTGCGCACTCGCCCGGATGCCGTGGTAGTGCGGGGTGAACGCCTGCCGTTCTGGTCCGCCTTCGGGCGGGTAGCGCCTTTTGGCCTGGGGCTGACCCTGGCCTCGATCGGCTACGGCACCCTCACCACTTTCATCACCCTCTTTTACCTGGAGCGCGGCTGGATCGGCGCGGCCTGGTGCCTGAGCGCCTTCGGTCTGTGCTTCATCGTGTCCCGGCTGTTGTTCGTCAATGCGGTCAACCGCTTTGGCGGCTACAACGTGGCGATCGCATGCATGGCCACCGAAGTGCTGGGTCTGACCCTGCTCTGGCTAGCGCCCTCGCCTGCCTGGGCCCTGGTCGGCGCGGGCCTGACGGGGTTCGGATTGTCTCTGGTGTACCCAGCGCTCGGGGTTGAGGCGATCCAGCAGGTACCGAGCAGCAGTCGTGGCGCGGGCCTGGGTGCCTATGCGGTGTTCTTCGACTTGGCCTTGGCCATCGCTGGGCCAGTGATGGGTACGGTGGCTGCGCACCAGGGCTATGCGTCGATCTTCTGCGTGGCCGCCTTGCTGGCACTGTCAGGGGTGGGTCTTGTGCTACTGCTCGCCCGCCGCGCCCATCGCGGCTGAGCGCTCGGCCGGCTGCGGCGCCCCTAGGGCTTGGCTGAAAAACAGCGCGGCCTCACGCTGCAACGAGTGGTGAATATGGCGACGGTCGACGCCATCAGCGTCCTTGCACAGCGCAGGCATACGGGCATGTTGCTCATCGTCGCAGGGCGCCATGAACACGAAATGGCCGGCACCGGCCAGCAGGCGATAGTCAGGCGTTACCGGCAGTTTGCGCGCCAAGGCTTCGGCGTTGCGGTCCAGGGCCAGCAACTGGTCGCGGTCGCCGCTGTAGATCAATGCGGGGACCCTCACTCCGGCCAAGGCATGACGGTCGAACATCAGGCTCAGGGGCGCCATCAACATCACGGCCCCCACACGGGCGTCGGCCTGTGGCGTCAGCTCGGCGCGGTCGGCGATCAGCACCCCATGGGTCTTGCAGGCATCGGCATCGCTGGGGCGCTCCAGGCAATACCGGTGCAGACGGTCCAGGTCCGGTTGTGCTCCAGAAAGGATCAACGCGGTTTCCCCTCCTGCCGAGTAACCGATCACCCCAACCTTGCCCTCGTTCAGGTAAGGGCCAAGCAGGGCGTCGCCACGGGTTGCGCTGATCGCCGCGCTCAGTTGCAAGGGGCGTCCGTAGAGGTTGCTCAGGGTACCCAGGCGGCTGTGGTCACGGTTGTTGTCGCCGGGATGGATCACGGCCACGACGATAAAACCCCGGCGCGCCAGGGCGGTGGCCAGGTCGTGCAGCGCCAGGGGACTGCCGGTATTGCCGTGGGACAACACCAGCAAAGGGAACTGCCCCATGGCGACTGGAGCCTCCTCTGCCACCGTCAGTGGGTAGCCTTCCAGGCGCAAGGCGCGTGTCGGGCCATTGGCCGGGTAGAACGCCAGCGCCTGCATGGGGCGAGCATCCAGCGGATCGGCCAGTTGCATCCGGTGCAGGCCACTGACCCAAGGGGCTGCCTCGGCGCGGGCCATCAAGCTGCCGAGCAACACCAAGGCCAACAGGGCATAGGTTCGCTTCATGGGCGGGGAGCTCCGCACAAGGCCGAAGTACAGCGCCAGCATAAAGCCAGCCAAACGGTAGACAGATGAAACCTGAATGAAAAAAAAACCGGCTGGCGCCCAGGGCGTCAGCCGGTTTTTTTCAGGCACCGATCAGGCAGCTGCGAACAGCTCGTTGGCGATCTGGGCCTGAGCGGCGTCGATGGCCTTGCTGCGGTGTTCCGGGCCGTAGGCCAGGCCGTGGGCGCGGATGATCTCGAGGTCGGTGATCCCGATGAAGCCAAGGAACACCTTGAGGAAGTCCTCATGGCCGACACCGGTCGGCTGGCCGTGGTGCAGACCACCGGCGGTGGACACCAGAATCACTTTCTTGTCACCGCACAGACCTTCAGGGCCGGCTTCGGTGTAGCGGAAAGTCTTGCCGGCGACGGCGACGCGGTCGATCCAGGCCTTGAGCTGAGTCGGCACGGAGAAGTTGTACATCGGCGCGCCGATCACCACTGCATCAGCAGCCAGGAACTCTTCCAGGGTCTCGGCGCTGAGCTTGGCTTCGTGGGCCTGGGCGGCGTCGCGCATTTCATCCGGGGTGCCGGCAGCAACCAGGGTCGCGGCGGAGAAGTGGCTGATCGCATCGGCGGCCAGGTCGCGGTACACCACCTCGATGCTCGGATCTGCAGCTTTCCAGGCTTGGACGACTTCACGGCTCAGTTGGCGGGAGGCGGAATTGTCGCCCAGGATGCTCGAATCGATATGCAACAGTTTCATGGGACTCTCCTGTGAGTGAAGACCGCATCAAGGGGCGATCGTGATGGAGAGAATCCTATAGAACCATCGAATGACTGATAAGCGGGCAAAAATGCGTTAGTTTGTCCTACAGATGGAACAATGAGACGTTACCCATGCAAGACCTCAATGACCTCTTCTATTTCGCCCGCGTGGTCGAAGCAGGCGGTTTCGCCGCGGCGGGCCGCCAGTTGGGCATTCCCAAGTCGCGTCTGTCGCGGCGCATCGCCGAGCTGGAAGAACGCTTGGGCACGCGCCTTCTGCAGCGCACCACCCGACAACTGAAGCTCACCGCCGTGGGCGAGCGCTACCTGCAGCATTGCCAGGCCATGCTGCTGGAGGCCGAGGCCGCGGACGAAGCGGTGGCGAGCATGAGCAGCGAACCGCGCGGACGTCTGCGGGTGTCGTGCCCGGTGGCGTTGGCCCATGCGTTCCTGCCGGATGTGGTCAGCCGGTTTCTTGAGCAGTATCCGTTGGTGCAATTGGACTTGGTCCTGCTCAATCGGCGGGTCGATCTGATTTCCGAAGGGGTCGACGTGGCCCTGCGCGTGCGTGACCTAGGTGATGAGGACCCAGCCTTGGTCACTCGCCGCCTGCGCCCGGCGCAAACTCACCTGGTGGCCGCGCCGGGCTTTGCCGACCACTTGCGCGAGCCGTCGGAACTGGCCGGTTTGCCTGTGCTTGGTGCGGCAGAGGCAGATCGGTTGGTGCATCTGCGCCTGATCGGCCCGGGCGGACAGCAACAGGAGCTCGCCCTGGAACCGCGCCTGGCGGTGGACGATTTCTTGGTGCGCAAGGCGGCCGTGCGTGCAGGCCTGGGGTTTACCGCCCTGCCGAGCATGTTCTGCGAAGAGGAACTCGAACGCGGCGAACTGGTACGCCTGTTGCCGGATTGGTCGCTGCCTGGCGGTTGGCTGCAGGCGGTCTACCCTCATCGCCGGGGCCTGCTCCCGGCGGTGCGAGTATGGATCGATCATCTGGCGGCTTCGTTCGAAGCCTGTGGAGAGCGGTATGTCTGAGCGGCGGATGACGCCAGAACAGGTGGCAGCGTTCTGCCTGAACCTGCCCGGTGCCCGGGAGGACTATAAATGGGGCGGCGTACGGGTGTTTTCGGTCGCGGGCAACAAGATGTTCGCGGTACTCGACCTCGCGGGCGCGGGGTTGTCTTTCAAAGTGGCCGATGAGCTGTTCCTGGGCTACTGCGACCGCCCCGGCATCCGTCCGGCGCCTTATCTTGCACGGGCTCGCTGGATCAGCATGGCCCCACCCTACCCCATGGGGCGCGAGGAATTGTGCGACCTGCTGCAACGCTCACACCAGTTGGTAGTGAAGCGGCTGCCCAAACGGCTGCAGGTTGGACTGTTGCAAGGATGAAAGACACGTCGGGGCAGTCATTGCCGCCTCGACATCAATGACCGGTCAGGACGCCGAGCGCACCGCCCAGCCAGCGGCCGCCCAGCAGCAAATGGTCGGCCCAGAACGCCTGGTGCAACATCACGATGACCCAGAACGTCGCCTGGTAGGACACCTTGCGCGTCTTGTGTCGAAACAACTGCTGCGCCACCAGCGCGCCGGGCCAACCACCGCACAGCTCGCTGGCGTGCAGGACCTTCTCCGGCGTCCGCCAGGCCTGGGTGCGGGCTTGCTGTTTGTCCTGCCAGTAGAGCAACAGGCTGACCAGGCTCGCCAGCGGATACACCATCAATGGCGCCCAGGACTGACCGCTGAAGGCCATTTGCGCGGCACCCACTGCCGGCAGCAGGCACAGCCCGGCCAGAGCCAGCAACTTCAGGCGCACGTTGCGTACGCCCTCCTGGGCGCGGCTGCCGCCACGCCGAGGAACAGTGTGCGAACGGGCCATCTCAGCCGTGCGCCGTGGCCCAGTTGACCCAGCCAAATTGCCAGGTCGCCAGGATCAGCAAGCCGAAAACGATGCGATACCAGGCAAATGCCGCATAGCTGTGGTTAGCGATGAACTTCAGCAGCCCTCTTACGGCGATCATGGCGAAGATGAACGAGACCACGAAACCGATGGCGAACACCGGCAGATCGCCAGGCTGGAACAGGTCACGGTACTTGTAGCCCGAATAGACTGCGGCGCCGACCATGGTCGGCATGGCCAGGAAAAACGAGAACTCGGTCGCGGCTTTGCGCGACAGGCCGAACAGCAGGCCGCCGATGATGGTCGAGCCTGAGCGCGACGTCCCCGGAATCATCGCCAGGCACTGGACAAGGCCGATCTTCAACGCGTGACTCCAGCGCATGTCATCGACATGGTCGACCTCGATGCGGTGGTCGCGTCGCTCCGCCCAGAGCATGATCACCCCGCCAACCACCAGGGCTGCAGCCACGGTGACCGGGTTGAACAGGTATTCATGGATCAGATCGGCGAACAGCACGCCCAGCACCACCGCCGGGAAGAAGGCGATCAGCAGATTGGCAGTGAAACGACGCGCCTGGGGTTGGCTCTGCAAGCCGAGGACCACATCGAAGATCTTGCGGCGAAACTCCCAGACCACGGCCAGGATCGCGCCAAGCTGGATGATGATGTTGAACGCCATGGCGCGTTCGCCGCCGAAGTCGATCAGATCGGCGACGATAATCTGGTGCCCCGTGCTGGAGATCGGCAGGAATTCCGTCAAACCCTCGACCACGCCTAAGATGATTGCCTGCAAGGCACTCCAAAAATCCATCATTCCCCCGATGGAGCGCAGCTCCTGGCTGGCCCCTTGTACTTGATTTGCTTAGTGATTGCCGCGAAAGGCCCGGCCGTTTTACAGCGACTGCCGGCCGCATTGCCAGTGGAAATACGCTGATGCCTAAAGGTTTCATCTTGCGCGGCCGAAATCCTATCAGAGGTGCTTGTCAATCGCTCGCGCGGCATGCGACACGAAATGCCTCTTCCGGCACTTAGCCCTTGGTCGAGTGTGTCGCGATGCGCAAAGCATGCTTGGATGCGCCTGATAACAAGAACAATGCGGGAGTACCTTTCATGAAGACCTTGAGGTCGATGTCGATCAGCCGTCGTCTGTCGCTGATCCTGCTGGTGGCGGTGGCCATGCTGGTGATCCTGGGCCTGTTGATGCTGCGCCAGCTCCACGGCGACCTGTATCAGGCCAAGGCCCAGAAAACCCAGCACGTGGTACAGACCGCTGCCGGAGTGCTGGCCTACTATCAAGGCCTGGAGGCCGCCGGCACACTCAGCCGGGAGGCAGCCCAACAACAGGCGTTGCAGGTGGTACGTGGCCTGCGCTACGACAAAGATGACTATTTCTGGATCAACGACCTGGGGCCGAAGATGATCATGCATCCGACCAACCCCAAGCTCGACGGCCAGGACCTGTCCGCCATCCGCGACCCTGACGGTTTTGCCGTTTTCAACGAAATGGTCGCCCTCGCCCGCAGCCAGGACGCAGGCTCGGTCAACTACCGCTGGCCCAAACCCGGCGCCAGCGAACCGGTGGCCAAGACCTCCTACATCCAGCTGTTCAAACCCTGGGGCTGGATTATCGGCTCGGGTGTCTATATCGACGACGTTCAGGCCGAATTCGCCCGCCAAGTGCGCGATGCCTCCCTGCTCGGCCTGGGTATCGCCGTGCTGATGGCCCTGCTGGTGCTGTTGATCGCCCGCAGCATCGCTCGCCCGTTGCAGGATGCCGTGCAGGCCATGGGCAACATCGCCAGCGGCGAAAGCGACCTGACCCGCCGCCTGGATACCCATGGTAGAGACGAACTCACGCACTTGGGCGAGCACTTCAACCGCTTCAACGGCAAGCTGCAGGGTGTGGTCGGCCAACTGCAAGGCGCGGCCCATGCCCTGGCCCAGTCCGCCAGCCACGTCGGCGACAACGCGGGCCAAGCCCAGGCGCGCAGCGTCCAGCAATCGCTGCAGATGGACCAGGTGGCCACCGCCGTCAACGAAGTTACCTATGCGGTTCAAGACGTCGCCAAGACCGCCGAACAGGCAGCCAACGAGATGCACGCGGCCCAAGTGCAGGTCGATCATGGCCAGCAGGCCATCCACGGTAGCCTGCAGCAGATCGACCGGCTGTCGAGCACCATCGACCAGGCGGTGCAGGTGATCCGCGAACTGGCCGGGCACAGCACCCGGATCGGTGGCGTGCTGGAAGTGATCCGCTCTATCGCCGAACAGACCAACCTGCTGGCCCTCAATGCCGCGATCGAGGCGGCCCGAGCGGGTGAACAGGGCCGAGGTTTTGCCGTGGTCGCCGATGAAGTGCGGTTGCTGGCTCAGCGCACCGCCCAGTCGACCGCCGAGATCCAGACCATGATCGAGCACCTGCAAAGCCAGTCGGAAGCAGCCGTGAAGGCCATCGACACCAGTAGCGAAGCCTCGCGCCAGACCGTCCATCAAGCCCGCGAGGCCGGCACCAGCCTGGATGCGATCAGCCAGGCATTGAACAACCTCACCGCGCTCAACGCGTCGATCGCCAGTGCCACCTTGCAGCAAGCCCATGTGGTCGAAGAGATCAATCGCAATGTCCTCGACACCGCCGGACTGTCTCAGCAGACCGCCGAGGCGGCCCGCCAGTCCAGCGATGCGGGTGCCTCCCTGGCGCGCCTGAGCGAAGACTTGGAACAGTTGCTGCGCCAGTTCAAGGTCTGACAGCTTATCGATTTGTTCACGGGTGAACCCGCTCCTACCTTAGGAGCGGGGTTGCCCGCGAACAGGCCGCCATCAGCCACTACAGCTTCCCCGCCCCACAGGCTACAATCGCGACCTTCCCCACTCCCAAGGATCGCCGATGTCCGGCCTCGAACTCTTCGCCGCCGTGCTCGGCGTCATCGCCGTGTGGCTCACGGTCAAGCAGAACCCGTGGTGCTGGCCGATCGGCTTGGTGATGGTGCTGCTCTACAGCTGGATCTTCTATGAGGTGAAGCTGTATTCCGACATGCTCCTGCAACTGGTCTACGCCGTACTGCAGTTGTACGGCTGGTGGCAATGGACGCGCCCGGAGCGTGTCGAGTACGCCCGTCAGGTGTCCAGCCTGGCCACAGGGCCGATGCTCACAGGGCTTGGGGTAGGCCTGCTGGCAAGTCTTGCTCTCGGCGCGGCAATGGCACACTGGACTGACGCCGCCCAGCCCTGGCTGGACGCCGCACTGACGGGGTTTAGCCTGGTGGCGCAGTGGTGGATGGCGCAAAAGCGCCTGCAGTGCTGGGCACTTTGGGTGGTGCTGGACGTGATCTTCGTTGGCCTGTTCCTCTACAAAGGCCTGTACCTGACCGCCGCACTCTACGCATTGTTCACCCTGATCGCCGTACGTGGCTGGCTGCAATGGCGGCGCGACCCGGCGCTGGTGGCGGCATGAAAGTCGTGGTGCTGTGCGGCCCGGAGTCCAGCGGGAAGAGCTGGCTCAGTGGGGAGATCCAGGCACATTTCGGTGGCGTGGTCGTCAGCGAATACGTACGCCATTTCATCGACCAGGAACAGCGTGACACCTGCTACGCCGACATCCCCACCATCGCCCAGGGTCAACTGGCCTGGGAAGACCAGGCCCGTCAGCTGACGCCAGAGCTCTTGATCCTCGACACCCATCTGCTCAGCAACATGCTGTGGAGCCATGCCCTGTTCGATGACTGCCCGCCCTGGCTGGAACAGGCCTTGCTTGCACGTCACTATGACCTGCACTTGCTGCTCAGCCCCCAAGGCGTCGGCTGGGTGGACGATGGCCAGCGCAGCCAGCCCGACCTCAATGACCGCCAGCGGTTCTTCGACGACAGTCTGGCGTGGCTGGCACGGCATCGCCAATCGGTGCAGATCATCGGCGGAGAATGGCCGCAAAGAAGCGCGGCAGCCCTGAGCGCGGTGCAACGCCTGCTAGAAGGCAAATCCCCCACCTGCCCCACCGAGTGTTAAGGACCTGACACACACTCAAGGGCGCCAGTCCCCGAATTCATGGGCTTTTCACCAGTTGTGGGGGCGGTGTAAGGCGCATGAAACAGTTGTGAAAAAAGCCTCGTCAAGCAACGCCGGTGCAGGATCAAGCCACGCGCGAATGGATATCCGTCTCACGGCTGATACAACAAAATCCAAACACCCGTAGCTAGATTCTCCAACGCCTTGATTTAACGGGTAAATCCAAAAACGGCACACCTTCTGCTCTCATCAGGGCAATGCTGACCCGGGCCAGCGCTCAAGAGAAGGAATTGCCATCGTGAGGACATTCGATAAAGGCCTGATTCACCACCTGCTGGTCGGTTGTGTATTCGGCTCATGCCTCAGCCTGCCCGCCCAAGCCGACAACGGCATCATCGTGATCACCCGCGATGTCCAGCCCCGCATGGCCATCCGTGCTCCTGTGGCCCCAGACCCCAATCCCACCACCGCCAATGCCAATCCGTCTGCGCACATTCTCAGGCAGACCAACGAACTCAGTGACGGTGACTTCGCCAGCATCACCAGCGGTACGGGCATTTCTTCGATGGTGACCCAGCAGACCACCAACCTGGGCGGCGCCATCGGCAACCAGAACCAACTCCCTAACATGGCCTCTGGCCGCGGCACCGGCTCGGGCAACGGCATTTCCAACATGGTCAACTCAAGCGTCCAACGCGGCCTGGCACCGCTGCAGATCCTGACCGGAGGCAAATGAGATGAGGCAGACGCTGTTAATCCTTACCGCGTTTTGCAGTGCATCGGCCTTGGCCCAACCTCCTGTGATCAACGACGCCACCATCGACAATTCCGGCGCGCAGTACCAGGGCAACTTCAGCCTCAACCAGGCAGCGGGCGACCTGCAGCAGCAGACCAACGCACGGGCCTTCGCCTATGGCCACGAGGCCAGCGCAACCACGCAGATCCGTCAGGGCCTGCAGTCGGTGGTCGATCCCAACATGGGGGCCCGCGCCAGCATCCAGGGCAGCGCCTTCAGCCATGGCAGCGGCGCACTGGGCGTGAACCAGAGCGCGGGCGCCAGTACCCAGCAAGCCAACGCACTGCGGATCAGCATCAGTGCGCATCCACAAGCCATCGACGACAGCGTCCTGCTGCAGCAGAACGTTGCGTTGATCAACAGCTCCGATCCAACCGATGCCTCTCCCGGCTATCGCCAGGTCACCACCGGTGACCAGGCCTTCACCGGTAGCCGTGGGGTCATTCAGTTGAATCAGAGCGCCGGGGTGGGAAACCAGACGGCAAACACCCTGAGCGTCCGGGTCGCTAACTGACCCAAACAGGTGGAACAACACTTAACCTAAAAAAGATGGAGAAACACCATGAAACCCTCGATGGCACTCAAGCCTCTGGTTTTCGCAATTGCTGCGGTCATGGCTGTTGCTGCACAAGCGGATCAGAACGATCGGCGTGGACATGGCCATCATGGCCACCACAATCCTCCACCAAAACCCATCTACACCAGCGCCACTGCCAATGCTGAGGACACTCAACGAAGTACCAACAACTTCATCCTCAACGAAGGCACCGTAAACGAAGCCGAAATGAGCAGCTCCGCCAGTGGCGCGAGCGGTAACGTCGGGATCAACGTGGCGGCCGGTAACGGCAACCAACAAGATAACGCGGCGGCCATTGCCAACACCGCGTCCGACAACTCAGCGCTCGACAACACCTTCGTCTTCGGCGAGTCCGTGGCGACCGCCAGCGTCGATCAGCGCAGCAACAACAACACCGTCAAGAACTGGTCGACCCAAAGCTCTGCCGTCATGAGCAACTCGGCTGACGGCGGTAGCGGCAACATGGGCATCAACATTGCCGGTGGCGATCTGAACCAGCAGAAAAACACCATGGCCATTGCCAACAACAGTGCGCCAATGGGTAACTCCACCGCCACCGCTACCGCCAACCAGAACGGCCCAGGCCTGACTGTGATCAACAAGGCAGACCGCACCTATCGGGTGGATACGCTGACCTTCACCACTTCCAAGAGCGGTTCGTCCTCCAAGAGTGGATCGTTCGACGCCAGTGTTGATAAGAGCTCCAGCTCGAGCTTCAGCGTGGCTGGCTCGAAAAGCAGCAGCGCCAGTGGCTCCCACAGCAGCAGTGCTAGCGGCTCGAGCAGCATGAGCGCCAGTGGTTCTCACAGCAGCAGCGCCAGCGGTTCGAACAACATGGCTGCCAACGGCTCGAACAGCTGGAATGCCAGTGGTTCGCACAACTCGAGCTCCAGCTCCTCGTCGAGCGCTTCGTTGAACGCTTCGCTGGACGCTTCGGCCAGCGCAGACGCCACCTCGACCAGCACCTTCGGTCCGTTTGTACGGACTCGTAGCGAAAGCTTCGATGGCTCGCTCAATGCCAACCTCGATGTGAACGTCGATACCTCGCGCGACCAGTCGCATGAGTCGTCGTTCGACAAGTCGTTCGATTCGTCGTTCGACAAGTCGTTCAGCTCCTCGTATGACCGCACCCGCGACTCGTCGTACGACAAGTCTCGCGAATCTTCGTATGACAAGTCGCGCGAATCGGCATGGGAGAAGGCAAGCGCTTCGGCCTTCGAGAAATCCGGCGAAAAAGCCTCGCAATCTTCGGACAGCATCTCGAAGAGCTACAGCGAGTCTAGCGAGTACGCTCTGAGCAACACCGTGTCGTTCCAAGTGCTGACCCCGACCGGCTGGGCCAACCCTGTGACCAACACCGCAACCCTCAGTGGTTCGGTCAATGGCGGCAGCGGCAACCTGGGCGTGAACGTGGCAGCCGGTGTGGGCAACCAGCAAAGCAACTCGCTGGCCATCTCCAACACCTCGATGTAACTGCGACCTGGAGGCCCCCTACGGGGGGCCTCTTCCTAACCAGAAATGCAAAGGGGGCGTGGGACATGCGTATTTTCGCCTTGGCGTTGTTGCTGTGCGTGACCAGCGTGGGTGAAGCTGCCCAGATGCCGCTGTCGGTCCTGCCAGGCGGCGCAGTGATCTACAAACCCATCCAAAGCATTCGCGAACGCAAGTTCGCCGACCTGGTGCAGCAGAAAACCGACTTCAGTTGCGGCGCCGCAGCGCTGGCGACCATCCTGCGTCAGGCCTACTGGCTGGACGTCGACGAACAACAGATCATCGAGGGCATGCTCGCCCACGCCGACCAGGACCTGGTCCGGGTGCAGGGCTTCTCGATGCTCGACATGAAGCGCTACGTGGAAAGCCTCGGCATGCGCGCCCGCGGCTACCGAGTGGCCCCCGACACCCTGAACAGCATCCGCATTCCGGTGGTCGTGTTGATGGACATCCGGGGCTACAAGCACTTCGTGGTCATGCAGAAGGTCGACAGGGGCTGGGTCTACATCGGCGACCCGGTACTGGGCCACAAACGCTTCACGGTCGAAGATTTCCTTAAAGGCTGGAACGGCATCATCTTCGCCGTCATCGGCCAGGGGTATGACAAGAACAACATCCTGCTCGACCCGCCGCAGCCGCTGAGCGCCAAGAATCGCGTCAGCAATTTCACCCCTGTGCAGGACGCGGAGTTGATGGACTTTGGCTTTATCCAAAGCGACTTCTTCTAAATCAGAATGGGCATGACGCTCCGGGAGCTCCCATGAAGACTTCAACCTGGCTGGTCGCCGCTTGCCTGGCGGCCGCCTTTCCGACCCAAGCCGAGACGTTCAAACCTATCGAGCTCAAGGACCAGGAACTGGCCAACCTGCGAGGTCGGTACGTGATGCCGGGGCGGATCGTCAGCTTCGGCATCGTCATGACCAGCACCTGGCAGAACGCCAACGGCGAGGTGATCGGCGCGACCTCCGCGATGCAGATCCAGCAATCGACCATCAAGCCGCAGTTCTACGTGTCGCTGATCAACGAAAAAGGCACCGGAACCTCCCAGCCCAAGAGCAATGGCACAGGCACAGTCACCGGTGGCAGCGGGCTCAACACCACCGAAGGCGTGACCCAGGTGGTGCGGGCCGCCGGTGACTTCAACACCGCCCACAACAATGTCGCCATCAACGTGGCCAGGGGCGACAAGGCCCCCAGCGGCACACCTCAGGGGCAGGCCCTGGCCAATGGCTCCACGCTGCTCGGCAGCAACGGCGCGGGAACGCTGAAGGTCTCCTCCTCCGGCAGCGGCGTGCAGATGAACATCGTCGCCAACAACAACCAGGGCAACACCTTCCAACGCATTGGCCAGGGCGGCCTGATGCAGAACACCACTTTGCTCGGCTCCAGCAACCGCGTCAGCAACCTGACCTCGTTCAATGTCGTGCTGCGAGAGGCGCCTGCGGCCGGCTCGATGAACGTCAATCTGGACCAGCTTAAAGGCCTCCGTGGTCTTGGATACTGATCTACGCTCAGTCTCATCGAATGCAGTCAGAAGGGACGGCTAACCCATGCACCGTTTGTTGACGCTAAGAGCTATCGTTTGTTTGAGTACCCTGACCCCGGCCACCCTGCTGCAGGCAGCAACCGATCCTCAGGTCGAAGCACTGAAACAGGAGCTGATGGCGCTCAAGGAGCGCTACGAAGCACAACAGAACGCATTGATGGTGCTGGAACAACGGCTGCGCCAGGTCGAAGAGGCACCACCGGCCCCGGCCCCGCGGCGCCTGACCAAGTCGCCCGCCGAGGGCGTCAAGGGCAGCCAGACCGTCGCCTCCGGCGCGCCTGGCACCACCGGCAGCTCCTACGGGCAATCGCTACAGGACAACTCCGAGCCTGCGCAGAGTGTTTCCAACCTGTATGACGAGGCCAGCGGCTTCTTCGGCGGAGGCAAGTTCAGCTTCGAGACGGGCATTACCTATACCCACTACGACACGCGGGCCCTGACCCTCAACGGGTTCCTGGCGCTGGACTCGATCTTCCTGGGCAACATCAACATCGACCGCATCAAGGCGGACAACTGGACCTTGGACCTGACCGGCCGCTACAACCTGGATCAACGCTGGCAGTTCGACATAAACGTACCCATTGTCTATCGCGAGTCCACTTACTCCTCCGGTGGCGCTGGCGGCGCCGCCGGGGTCACCTCGGACGATTCGGTAACCCGCGACCCGACCATCGGTGACGTCAACTTCGGCATCGCCTACAAGTTCCTCGACGAGTCGGAAACCTGGCCCGACGCCGTCGCAACCCTGCGGGTGAAGGCCCCGACCGGCAAGGACCCATACGGCATCAAGCTGATACAGAGCCCGGGCAACGACAACCTGGCGGTGCCCGAGGATCTGCCGACCGGCAATGGTGTCTGGTCGATCTCGCCTGGCATTTCGTTGGTCAAGACCTTCGACCCGGCGGTGCTGTTCGCTAGCTTGCAATACACCTACAACATGCAGGACTCGTTCAGCGACATCAGCCCGCAGGTGGGCACAAAGGTCAAAGGAGATGTGAAACTCGGTGATTCGTGGCAGATCGGCGGAGGTATCGCGTTTGCCCTGAACGAAAAGATGAGCATGTCGTTCTCGTTCACCGATCAGTTCTCCAGCAAAAGCAAGATCAAGCCCGATGGCGGCGATTGGCAGTCGATCTCAAACAGCGACTACAACGCCGCGAACTTCAACATCGGCATGACCTTCGCGGCCACCAACAACCTGACCATCGTCCCGAACCTTGCCATCGGCCTGACCGACGATGCACCGGACTTCTCGTTCAGCCTCAAGTTTCCCTATTACTTCTGATGACAGCCGGGGTGCCCAGCACCCCAATGCCATCCTTTATGCAATCTTTTGTAATGAGTCTGCAGGCCGCGCCACGCCTTGCCCTCTGTCCGCAAGCCCTGTCCAGCGCCGAACGCCTGTTATCATGGAGCACACTTGAGTGACTGTTTCATGACAAGAAGGAAGTCTTTGTGAAGAACATACTCGGTCATCCCCGTGCCCGACTGCTCGCCTTGGCAGTCCTGGTGCTGGTGATCCCACTGGGTACAAGGGCCTTGCTCGGCTGGTCCAACCCCTTCGGCTACCTGTCCGATATCGCGGTCGCAAGCCTGTTGGTGCTACTCCTGCATCGTCGCGCCTGGTGGCTGGCGCTGCCCGTATTGCTGATCTGGGGCGCCTTGTTGGTGGCTTCGGCAGAGCTGGTGAGCGCAGTCGGTCGACTGCCCAACAGCGCAGACCTCACCTACCTGTTCGATCCGCAGTTCATGGAAAATTCAACCGGCGGCGCCCTGGCCCACGCCTGGTTGCCCTGGCTGTTGGTCGCCGGGCTGCTGACCTGGTTGATCAGCGCCTGGCGCAGCCGTGGCCTGCGGGGCACGCCCCTGCCGCGCAAGACCTGGGCCATTCCCGTCGTGCTGCTTGGCGTGCATTGGGCCGGCCAGCATCTGATCCCCTCCGACGCCGACCAATGGCGCCAGTACAACCTACCCCACCAGCTATTGACCGCCGCTGTGGGCAACGTGCAACGCGCCACCTCCAGCGCCTTGGGCAACGAGCAACCCGTGCCCGTGCTGCCCATCGCCGGCCTGACCCAGTCGGACCTCAACGGGCGCAAGCTGCTGGACGCGCCGGGCAAGGCGCGCAACGTGCTGGTGATTGCCCTGGAAGGCATCCCTGGCGCCTATGTACGGGCCAACCGTCAAGCCCTGCACAGCCATTTTGACGAAGAGCTCATGCCCAACCTCAGCCGCTGGGCAGAGCGAGGCATGAACACGCCCGATTATGTCCTGCATACCCACCAGACGATCCGCGGCCTGTACGCCCTGCTCTGCGGCGATTACGACAAACTCGCCAACGGCACGCCCAAAGGCATGGAGCTGCTGACCCAGGACCTGCGCAACCAGGCATGCCTGCCGGCGCAGCTGCGCCAGGCCGGATTCAGCACCCATTACCTGCAAGGTGCTGGCCTGCGCTTCATGGCCAAGGACCGGATCATGCCGCACATCGGCTTCGCGTCAGTGCATGGCCAGGAGTGGTTCACCAACAAGAACTACCTGCATTTCCCTTGGGGCAAGGACGATCGCGCCTTCTTCGAAGGTGCCCAGAAGTACGTCGCCAAGCTGCGCAAGCAAAAGCAGCCCTGGATGCTCACCCTGCTGACCGTCGGCACCCATCAGCCCTATTCAGCGCCGGAGCGCTACCTGCAGCGCTACGACACCGCCAAGCAGGCGGCAGTGGCCTACCTGGATGATGCCCTGGGCGCTTTCCTCGACAACCTCGAGCGCCAAGGCGTGCTCAAGGACACCCTGGTGGTCATCACCTCTGATGAGTCCCACGGTATCGATGGCGTACGCCTGGCCTCCTCCTGGGGGTTCAACCTGACCTTGGCACCGGAACAGGCCCAACTGCCGCGCCTCAAGCAAGGCACCTACGGCCATGTGGACCTCGCCACGTCCCTGCTCGACTACTTCGCGTTGCCCATCCCCGCCGCCTTGAGCGGACGCTCGCTGTTCCGCGATTACGACACGGGGCGCGAAATGATCTCCTACACCAACGGCATGCTGCGCTATCACGACGGTCACGGCACCCTGACCGAGTGCGACTTCCAGGAGCGTTGCCGCCGTTACGCAAGCCAAGGTTTCATTGCCGACCATGCCCAGTACCTGGGCCGGGGCAACGAGATCGCAGGCCAGCAGCTCACTGCCCTGGCCAACACGCTGGACCAATCGCTGCTGCAAACCCCGCTCAATCTGCGCTACCAGTTTGGTGGCCCGGCAGCCATCACCCTGCACAAGCGCATCCGCGATGACTGGGCCGACAACCTCATCGGTGCTCAATACCTGGAAATGCCCCAAGGCACCCATACTCGTGTACGCGTGAAGGTGCGCTCGCTCGACCCGAAACACGACGCCTACATCCAACTCAAGGCCAAGGAATTCGAGCAGGATGTGCCGTTGGGATTGCCCGAGGAAATCATCGTTACAGCCGATCAGCCGCTGGAGCTGGAATTCGGTTTCGACAACCCGTCGGTGCGAAAGGCGTTTTCGTTCCACCTGTTGGGTTATGGCGGGGGCAAGGTCGAGGTCAGTGACTTCAGTGTGGTCACCGGCTTTGCCGGTGGCGGTTGAATCACCTCCAAGACGCCCCCACCCCGTCGGTGGGAGCAGTCTCAGATCGTGATGGGGCTGCTGGACAGCCCCGCTGTCCATCAGGCGATTGCCGAATCCACCAACACCTGCGCTTCCTGCACCAGGCGCTGAAGGTGCGCTTCATCGATGAAGCTCTCAGCGTAGATCTTGTAGATGTCTTCGGTACCGGAAGGCCGTGCTGCAAACCAACCGTTGGCCGTCATCACCTTCAAACCGCCAATGGCCTGGCCATTGCCTGGCGCATGGCTGAGGATCTGTTCGATCGGCTCGCCGGCGAGCTCGGTGGAGGTCACCTGCTCGGGCGCCAGCTTGCTCAACAGTGCCTTCTGCCGGGCATCGGCCTTGGCTTCCACACGCGTCGCGTACGGCTTGCCCAAGGCCTCGGTCAAGTCGGCATAGGCCTGGCTTGGATTACGGCCGGTACGGGCGGTCATTTCCGCAGCCAGCAACGCCGGAATCAGACCATCCTTGTCGGTGGCCCAGACCGTGCCGTCCTTGCGCAGGAACGAAGCACCGGCACTCTCCTCACCACCAAAGCCGAGCGAACCGTCGAACAGCCCCTGGGCAAAGAACTTGAAGCCCACCGGCACTTCGTACAGCTCACGGCCCAAGCGAGCGGTCACACGGTCGATCAGGCCGCTGCTGACGACGGTCTTGCCCACCGCCGCATCGCTGCGCCACAGCGGGCGATGACGGAACAGGTAATCGATGGCCACGGCCAGGTAATTGTTCGGTTGCAGCAAGCCATCGGGAGTGACGATGCCATGGCGGTCGTGGTCCGGGTCGCAGGCGAAGGCCACGTCGAAGCGCTCGCGCAGACCGATCAGGCCTTGCATGGCATGGGGCGAAGAGGGGTCCATGCGGATCTGGCCATCCCAGTCGACGGTCATGAAACGGAACGTTGGGTCGACCTCGGTGTTGACCACGTCCAGATCCAGGCGGTAGTGCTCGGCGATCGCCTGCCAGTAGCGCACCCCTGCCCCGCCCAGCGGGTCGACACCCAGGCGCAGCTTGGCAGCGCGGATGACGTCGAAGTCGATGACGTTCTCAAGATCCGCCACATAGCGGCCTACATAGTCGTAACGCTGAGTGGTGGCGGCCTGCAGGGCCTGGGCATGGCCCATGCGCTTGACGCCGGCAAGACCTGCGGCCAACAGTTCGTTGGCCTTGGCTTCGATCCACTTGGTCACGTCGCTGTCGGCCGGGCCGCCATTGGGCGGGTTGTACTTGAAACCACCGCTTTGCGGCGGGTTGTGCGACGGCGTGATGACCACGCCATCGGCAAGACCCTGCTGGCGGCCACGGTTATGGCAGAGAATGGCATGGGACACGGCCGGAGTTGGTGTGTACTCATCGTCCTTGGACAGCATCACCTGCACGCCGTTGGCGGCGAGTACTTCCAGGGCGCTGGCTGCGGCCGGAGCCGACAGCGCATGGGTATCGGCGCCGACGAACAACGGGCCATCGATGCCTTTTTCCTGGCGATACAGGCAGATGGCCTGTGTGATAGCCAGTACGTGATCTTCATTGAAGCTCAGTTCCAGCGACGTGCCGCGGTGCCCTGAGGTGCCGAAGGCCACACGCTGAGCCGCCACCGCGGCATCGGGACGTCCGGTGTAGTAGGCGGTGAGCAGGCGGGGGATATCGACCAGCACGCTGGCCGGAGCCGGCTTGCCTGCCAAAGGACTGAGCGTCATGCAAGAACCTCGAGTTCAACAGGATGTTGGTGTTGGAACACGCAGTGTACTGGGAGTTGCAACGCCGTGCGATGGGGCCTGCGCGGTTTATTCGCCACCGGTTTGCCACCAGGCAGGGAACATCTGCTGCACCCGTGGTTCGGCGAAGCGCTCGTCGATCAACAGCAGCACCCCACGGTCCTGATCGCCTCGAATGACCCTGCCTGCTGCCTGGATCACCTTGCGCACGCCAGGGTAGAGATAGGCGTAGTCGAAGCCCGCGCCGAACTGGCGCCCCAGGCGCTGCTTGAACTGCTCGTTGACCGGGTTGACCTGGGGTAGCCCCAGGGTGGCGACGAACGCGCCGATCAAACGAGTGCCAGGCAGGTCGACACCCTCGCCGAAGGCACCGCCCAGCACGGCAAAACCGACACCTTTGCCATCGGGCACGAAACGGTTCAGAAATGCCTCTCGCGCGCCTTCGTCCATGCCTGGCGCCTGCTCCCACCGAGGGATTGCCGGATAACGTTCAGCCAGCAAGGTGGTCACCTGCCCTAGATATTCGAAGCTGCTGAAGAACGCCAGGTAATTGCCCGGCCGGGCGCGATACTGCTCCGCGATCAGTTCGACAATCGGCTCCAGCGACGCCTGGCGCTCCCGGTAGCGGGTGGACACCTCGCTGACGATGCGCACCGCCAGTTGTTCGGCGCGAAACGGTGCCGCCACCTCCAGCCAGGCCGTGTCGGTCGGCATACCCAGCAAGTCGGCGTAGTAATGCCGTGGGCCTAAGGTGGCAGAGAACAGCGTGACGCTACGCGCCGCCTGCATGCGCGGCCCCAGCAGCCGCGCCGGCACTACGTTGCGCAGGCATAAGGTCGACAGGCGACGCTTGCGCGGGCCCGTGCGCAATGTCACGTCAAATATGAAGTGATCGTCGAACAGCTCAGCGACCCGGGTGAACTGCAGGGCCTGGAAGAAGAACTGCAACAGCGCCGGGTCGACCTCGCCAGGCGCCTGCTCCAGACGTTCCTGGATCAGGCCGATGCACTGCGCAAGCGTGCGCAGAAAGTCTTCAGGCAGCCGATCGAGCGTCTGATAAGGGGCTTGTTGCGCCTTGTACAGGGCGTTCCACTGCCGGTTCAAACGCTCAAGGGCACTGCCCACGCCAAGGGGTTTGCTCTGGCGCAGGCTGGCCAACTGGCCTTGGTCCAAGCTTGCGCTGTACATCCCCCGCCCCCGCTCGACCAGGTTGTGCGCCTCGTCCACCAGCACCGCCACACGCCACTGGTTGGCTTGGGTCAGGGCATGCAGCAAGGCGTGGGCGTCGAAATAATAGTTGTAGTCGGCCACCAGCACATCGGCCCAACGCGCCATTTCCTGCCCCAGGTAATAAGGACAGACTTGGTGCGCCAACGCCACCTCGCGAAGCACCGCCTTGTCGAGCAGCGGTCGGCGCGCCGCCTCCTCGCGCGCTGCATGCAGCCGGTCGTAGAAGCCTCGGGCCAACGGACAGGACTCGCCGTGACAGGCGTTTGCGGGGTATTCGCAGGCTTTGTCCCGCGCGATCAGTTCCAGAGTGCGCAAAGCCGGCTGCGGGGTGGCATCGGTGATCTGGCGCAAGGCATCCAGCGCCAGGGCCCGGCCTGGAGTCTTGGCGGTCAGGAAGAACACTTTGTCCAGTTGCTGGGGTGCCATGGCCTTTAGCAATGGGAACAAAGTCCCTAGGGTCTTGCCGATGCCCGTGCTGGCCTGGGCCATCAGACAGCGGCCAGTGCTCACGGCCTTGTACAGCGTCTCGGCCAACTGGCGCTGGCCTTGGCGAAATTGCGGGTAGGGAAACCCCAAAGCCTTGAGATCCCTGTCACGTTCTACCAGGCGCTGCTGCTGGACTTCGGCCCAGACCAGAAATCGCTGGCACTGGGCCTCGAAAAAGCGTTGCAGGTCCGAGGCGCTGTGCTCCTCGCTGATCAGTGTCTGGCGGTCGCTGTCCACGTCCAGGTAGACCAACGCGACTTCGATCGTCTCCAGCCCCCGGGCCTGGCACAGCAGCCAGGCATAGACCTTGGCCTGCGCCCAGTGCAACTGACGATGGTTGTGCGGCTGACGGGCAAGGTCGCCGCGGTGGGTCTTGATCTCTTCCAGACGATTGCGCACCGGGTCATATCCATCGGCTCGGCCACGCACGCACAAGCTCTGGTATTGACCTTGCAGCGCTACCTCCGCCTCGTAGTCTGCGCCGCGCCGCGCCACAACCCGACGATGACCGGCGATCCCTTCCTGGGCCGTGGGCGATGGCGTGAAGCGCAGGTCCAAGTCGCCTACCTTAGCGCTGAACTCGCACAACGCCCGGACTGCCACGGTGTAGGTCATGTCGGCGTCTCGGTCCAGCGTACATGGCACACCGCCACCGGCAAGTCGTGCTCACGGCAGAAAGCGAGCCAACGCAACTGGTTGTCCTGCAGTCGGTCGCCAGGCCCCTTGACCTCGATCATGCGGTAACGGCCTTCGGCAGGCCAGAACTGGATCAGGTCAGGCATGCCCGCGCGATTGCTGCGGATGTCCTGCAAGAGACGGATGAAACAGTGTTTGAGGTGAGCTGCGGGTATGCACGCCAGGGCTTGCTCGAGCAGTTCGGGGGTGAGCATCGGCCAGAACACGAACGGTGATTGCAGCCCATGCTTGGCGGCGAAACAGTCGCACATGGCCTGACGGTAGCTGCCATCGTCGAGCCGACTCAGGCAGGCCTGGAACAACGCCGCGCGCCGTTGCTGGAAGTCGCTGTCGTGCAGGTCTTGGGGGCCGGCCTGGAAGGGGTGGAAGAACGCGCCTGGTACTGGGGCGAAGATTGCCTCCCAGCACAAAAGACCGAACAGGCTGTTGAACAGGGTGTTCTCGACGTAGTGACAGGTGCTTGCGCCCTCAGCCAGGTGCAGGCGTACCGCCTCTTCGACACCAAGGGCGGAACGTTCGATCGGTAGCTGTAACTCGATCAACGCCAGGTCCGCCGGGCGGCGGCGCGCTTGCGGCGGGCCACCGAGCTTGCGCGCCAGGCGTGGCAACATGCGCGCCAAAGCTTGTTGTTCCTGCGCATTGGCAGGCGAGGCGGCCAACTCGAGCGCCAGTGCCTGCGCCCGGTCCCACTGCTCACTGCGCTCCAGCACCCGCACCTGGCGTACACGCGCTTCGGGATGATCACTGCGGGCATAGACCGCCAAGGCCTGGTCCCAATCCCCCCGGCGCTCGCACTGCTGACCGATGCTGTACATCAATCGCCCGCGTCGCCGTACCAACCACGGGTTGTCGCTGTGCAGTCCCTCAAGGGTGGCCAGCAGCGAGTCGGCGTCCTCCCCTTGCTCCAGCCGGTCGGCGCACTGGTGCAACGCCATGGCCAGGTCGATCTCCGTGCGCTGGCGCAAGGCGCGTGAATCGACGCTTAGCGGCACTTGCTCATAACGCAGCAGACCCAGATCGGCCAGCACGAACTCCGACCAGTCCTGATAAAGATTGCCGAAAAACAACAGGCGCAAGCGATCACATAATGGCTGCAGGCGCCAATGGAAGATACGTATCGGAGATTGCGCAAACCACTCAGTCAACGTGCGGGGCGCCAGCGCCAAAGGCTGCAACTGCGCAAGCAGTTCGCCTTTGGCGGCCCGTGGCTTGCTCAGGTGTGCGGCAAAGCATTGGGCCAGCTCCTGTTTGCGCAGCACATCGAACAATTGCTCCAGGGTCAGGACGGCGTCGTCGCTGACCCACCCCAACGCCAGCAGTGGTTGCAATGCCGATGAGCAATCACCGATTTCGGCGTAGTCGAGCCTGTCGCTGCGAAACAGTTCGCCCTTGCGCATGACCATTCGAACCATCAAGGCTTGGGCAGGCTCGGGCAACCGCTCGAACGCCTGTAGAAAGCAGTGCTCGACCTCATCGAGCAGATCGGCGTAGCGCTGCTCGACCCAGGCCAGGACCTGCCGGAAGTTATGCAGGTAATAAAGAGGGTCGTCGACGGAATGGGCAATCACGGTGCGCGTTCAGGTATGGAAACAGGCACTGGTTATACATACAGACCCCAAGCACTGGCAAGTGCTACAGGTCGCCTCGCTGGCGAGCTCAGGGTCTGCAAAAATGTATCCGCACCCGCCCCTACTGCGTTGAAACGGGGCCTGCAATGCCCGCCCAAACGCCGTCAAGGCCTGTGCATTAGATAGGCTTCCCCGCTCACTCGAACCATCGGGTGGGGCACGATTGTGCAGGTTTTGACGATCTTGAAACCGTGCCGTTCGTAAAAGCGCCGGGCACCGGTGTTCGCAGCATAGTCGATCAAGCTCAGGCCCTTGAGCCCCAGTTGATCAGCTCGTTGCTGAGCCTGCTCAAGGAACTGTACACCCAAGCCCTGATTACGCCAGCCATCGTGAAGAGCCAAGCTCGAAATATAGAGTGTGTCGGGAACTTCCATATCGGCATAAGGTGCCAATACTGGGTCAGTCACCGGGGCTGGGTCTGGATCGTGATGCATCGCGTAGCTATGCATCATGCCGATGACCTGCCCGTCGGCTTCTGCAATTAGGCAATTTTGATAGGAGAAATCCACGTTATCACGGGCATAACGGGCAGTGCCGACATCCAGCAAATCCTGTCCCGGTTCTGCCAACTGGCTCCAAATATAATCGGCTACCCCTTCGGAAGTTATTTGAAACAACTGAGCAATGTCACGCGCATCCGAGCTGCGACCCGGACGAAATACGACGGCCATGTAGACGACTCCAGACAAAGTGACGCCCCTTATAACGTGTAGGAAAACGTGTTTCAATACCGCCTATAAAAAGACACGCCAATGTTATTAACCAACTTAAAAGTGCGTCGTACAAGGCTACTTAAATGTCGTACTCAGGCAATGATGAAGACTTAACTCACTTTGTCCACTTTAATATTGAAAACACAATGATCCCTGGCGGAACCGATCAGCGGACGCACTCGCTCAACGACCGACAAGTACCCTTCCCAACCGGCGCAACACTTGGTCCAGCCCCTCCCATGACTCGGCGCACCAGACCAACAGCACGTGCTGCGGGAAACTGCCTTTGAGCCCGAACAACTCCCCAGGAATGGCAGACAACGGGCTACCCGCCACTGCAGCCAGACTGGCGTCCATATCGATCGGTTGGTTCAGGCGTGCCCAAATCCCCCGCCCGCCATCAGGCTTGGCAAACGCCAGGTGCGCGCCCAGACGCAGTTCGATTCGACTGCAGAGGTATTCCATTCGAGTCTGCAGATCGAAGCGCAAGGCAGGCAAGCTATCGTCGACCTCCCCTTTTGTGAACGTATGCGCTACCGCTTGCTGACGCAGCGGGGGTAACAGAAAGCCTCGTCTGGCGATGGCTTCGTCGACGCAGGGTTGGCGACACAGCAGGTAGGTGTAAGGCGCTTCAGCGCCCAACGTGGCCTCCAGCGAACCGAGTATCAGCAGGCGACTCGCGTCGATGTCATCGCGCAGCCGCGACGCAGGAGGGCCTGCGAAACAGTGGTCGCTGTCCATGTCGTTCTCCAGCAGCAAAGCGGGATGCTCGGCAAGCACACGGGCCAGTTGCTGCTGATCCTGCACAGGCCTCAGGCGCCCCAGCGGCATGGAGAGGCAGGAAGGCATCACCACAAGCTGTACCGGCTCATGTTCGAGCAAGCGTGTGAACGCGCCCATGTCCATCCCCCCGTGAGCAGCCAACGGTGCTTCCAGTACACGCATGCCAGCCTGCTGCAAGCCACGCAACAGGCGCCAGCAGCAAGGGGTTGCCACCACAGCCGTTGCCCCTTGAAGACGCAGGGCAAGCAACAGCGTTTCAAGCAAGGCCTGTACATCCGTGGCCAAGTGCACGTGCCGAGCATTCCAGCAATGGCCAGAAGCGCGGGTGTAGCGTGCGGCCAAAACGCTACGCAACAAAGCGCCGCTGCCCAAGCGCCACGTCGCCTGCCCGCCCTGGCGCGAGAGGCGTCGTTCATGGGCGAGCAACGTGCGTTCCAGTGTATGAGGCGATGGCATGGTCAGGACGGATAGCGGAGGGACCAAGGGCGCATGCGCCCCTGTCGAAGCGATCTGCGGTTCGGCGAAATTCACGAAGTACCCTGATTTGGGCACCGAACGAACCCGGCCTTGACGCTCCAACAGGCTGTACGCGCACTGTACGGTCGCCAGCGAAACCCGAAGGCGCCGGGCCAGGTCGCGCAAGGAGGGTAGACGCCCCCGTTCTGCGTAATCGGCTTGGGCAATCAGGGCATCAAGATAGCGATATACGCCCTGGTAGGCGAATTCCCCACGCGCCGAACGCCCCATCAGAATGCCGCCTGGCGGACGATCACAGGCGTAGAGTCCAGGGGTGGCAACCACCGCAGCGCTGCATCCCGCCGCGTCAAACTCACCAGCAGACGCCAAGCGGATGGCTCGAGGCGAGCCGCGTAGATCGCCTGCAACTGCACCAGGCTCAACCCACTGACGTCTACCAGCCAGTGCTTGATGGTTTCAGGGCAAGGTTTGCCTTGCAGTGCCTTGTGCAGATAAGGCAAGGCCACTCCCATGCGTGGATGGCAAGCGTGCACGAAGTCCGCCAGTTTTTTACCTCGCCCGCTGAAGGGGGTGAACAGCAGGCACGTGAGTTGCTCCTCATTGAGCCCCAGCCCCTGCAGGAACGACACCCTGCCCTGCTGCTGTACCCGCAGCCACCAGCTGGCGCGTGCATCCTTTATAGAGAGCTGCCCCTCCCGCTCCCGGGGCTGTCGCGCCCGCAGATGTGCATGCGCCCCCGTCAGGTTTTCCACGATGCCGGACGCTGTCCAGGCGCCCAGTGGCGTATTCGCTAGGCCATGCTCTTTTGGCGGGCCCAGCATCGCGTCCAGGTGATGCGCTTCGCTCGAGGGGCAAAGCAAATCGTCCACCGTCAACATCTTGAGCGGCAACTCAGGGCGCATTGCCGTAGGCATGTCCAGACACCGTCCCAATGGTGCCCCGACCCGCATATGCAGGCGACTCAACCCCTCAGCCAAGGCCGCAGCACACCGAGCCACATCGCCAAGCCCCTCGAGTTCCCCAGTCAGACGCAAGATCCGCCGCCCCCAGGCCATGACACGTCTACGCTCACGATCAGGCAAGGCCGTGATCAAGGCGGTGGCAGCGCCGCTGTGATCGAGCGTCCCTTGCAAGGCGCCAGCCAGTTGCAGATGCAAGCGGCAGCCCAGCAGGGCCTTGGGCGTCGCCTCGGTGAGGTGCCCGAACATCAGCAAGGCCTGCCGCGAAGCCACCCAAGGCCGCACGGCTTGTGCCACGCAGGTGCTGAACGGCACCACCTTGTCATCTTCCAGCATGAGCAGCTGTACCCTGGGGTCATCCTGCATGAACAGCGCGTTGAACAGGCGCTCATGACTCAGTTGCATATGTGGGTCGGGCGCGGGCAGACAGCTCACGATCACTCTCAAACGGAAGGTCCGGCCGCCACGCAAGGCCAGACTTAACTGTGCAGCGCGTAAATTCGCCAGCAGATGCGCACTGCGACGGTCACCACCCAGGACCACCACCAGCTGGAACTCACCAATGTACGGCTCCCCGCCTGCGGCGACCGTCAACCGCTGGATCAACAATTGCAGCGAGGCGTGTTGCCCGCGGGGCATCTGATTGCATACACGGTCCAATACTTGTTGATAGATGGACTGCATGGCCTGGTCATGAAGACTGCTCATCGGAACACTCCCTGTTCTTCATCACGGTGTTTAAACGTAAAGTGCGAAATAAACAGTTGGGTCAGCCCAACTTTGCTGACCTTTCCTACAAAGTCTTGGGAAATACCGAAGCACACCACCCAAGCCAATTCACCCCGCACACTGGCGCACGCGCGCCAAAGCCTTCCCAAGCCCATCCATCGCTCCTATGAATCATCCTTACAGGGCCATTATCGAAGGTTGCATTACGAATAAAAGATACAGATCTGGGTAAAAAAACCATTCACCCACGTCCGTTTTAATCGTTAAAAGTTAAGACGTAATTGCATGATTGCAGCCCCATACCTAATTTATTAATTGTCAACTTCTACCTGTAAGACAATATTCAATGATGCGTAGGAATTATCTTTAGCTCGACCCAAAGAAAAAGCCCGGACCAAAGGCCCGGGCTTTTTTTTTTGCACGATGACAAGCTTGGCATTAACCCATCGTCAAGACGATCCGCCCCCCACAGGGGCATTCATCCATCTCGCGATGTGCCTCGACCACATCGGTGAAGGGATAGACCTTGCTGATCTGGGGGGTCAGCAACTGATCGGCGGTGAACTGATTGATGTCACGCAGGGCTCGTTGCAAGGCAACCTGGTCCTGCGCGATGCCCAGCTCCGGCTTACCGGTGAAATTGCCGATGCAGTGCACGTAGAACTGAATGTTCTTCTGAAACGCTGCACAGGCCGGGAATGGCGTCTGGTTTCCGCCCTGCAGGCCGTACAGCACCAGGCTGCCACGCGGCGCCAGGACATCTCCAAGCAGCGACATCTGCGGCCCGCCCATGCCGTCCAGGACCATGTCGACGCCACGGCCATCGGTGTATTTGGCCACCTGCATGAGCAGGTCCTGCTCTTCGGTGACGATCACTTTCTCGGCGCCAAGGCTCAGCAGGTAGTCGCGCTGCTCGGGGTCCTTGGTGGCGGCAAACACCTTCAGACCCAATGCCTTGCCCAGTTGCACGAAGGCAGGCCCCGCGCAATGGCTGGCGTCAGTGACCAATGCGGTCTGGCCGGCTTTCGCACGGGCCAAGTCGACGTAGGCGAAGTAGGCAATCAGCAGCGGTGTGTAATGCACGCTGGCTTCGATCGGCGTCAGGATGTCGGGATAACGGGTTATGGCGGTACGCGGCAGGACGATGACATCGCCATAGACCGGGTGTTCGTTGGCGCTGGTGGCCGGAAAGCTGGCTACCCGATCGCCCACGGCGATATCCTCGACGCCCTCACCGACCGCTGTCACTACCCCGGCCATTTCATGACCGATGCCCGCCGGCAGGCGTGCCTGGGAGGGTGCCAGGTTCTGCCGCCAGAGCACGTCGTACCAGCTGACGCCAATCGCCTGGACGCGGATCTGCACCTCGCCCGTCGCGGGGGACGGCTCGGTCTGCTCTTCGCAGCGCAGAACGTCGGCGGCGCCGAACTTGTGGAAACGAATCATGCGGGACATCACATACCTCGCCTTCGTGAATCTCGTATTACCACGGACTTTATCCGGGCTTTTACCGTAAGACCATCAGTGGCTATTAATAGTTGACATGCCTGTCATCGATTGGGCTCCTGGCAAATCCGTGCATTGGTCCCCGGAAATCGGTGCAGGGTACCAGCCTTTGGCCTTAAGATTCATCCCTGACCTACTCTAGGCCGAGCACTCTTCGATGAACCGTAACGACCTGCGCCGCGTAGACCTGAACCTGCTGATCGTGTTCGAGACACTCATGCACGAACGCAGTGTGACCCGTGCCGCCGAGAAACTGTTCCTCGGCCAACCGGCGATCAGTGCCGCCCTGTCGCGCCTGCGTACCCTCTTCGATGACCCGCTGTTCGTGCGTACCGGCCGCAGCATGGAGCCCTCGGCCAGGGCTCATGAGATCTTCGCCCTGCTCTCGCCGGCGTTGGACTCGATCTCCACGGCCGTCAGCCGCGCCGCCGACTTCGACCCAGCCACCAGCACCTCGGTGTTTCGCATCGGCCTCTCCGACGATGCCGAATTCGCCCTGTTGCCGCTGTTGCTCAAACGGATTCGCGCCGAAGCGCCGGGCATCGTGCTGGTGGTACGTCGGGTCAACTACCTGCTGATGCCCACATTGCTCGCCTCCGGCGAAATCTCGGTAGGCGTGAGTTACACCAATGAATTGCCAGCCAACGCAAAGCGCAAGATCCTGCGCCGCAGCCAGCCCAAGTTGCTGCGCGCCGACAGCATGCCCGGCAGCCTGAGCCTCGATGATTTCTGTGCACGGCCCCATGCCCTGGTGTCGTTCGCAGGCGATCTGTCCGGTTTCATCGACGAAGCCCTCGAACAGATCGGCCGCAAGCGCCATGTGGTTCTGGCCGTGCCGCAGTTCAACGGCCTGGGTAGCCTGCTGGCGGGCACCGACATCGTCGCCACGGTGCCCGACTACACCGCCGACGCACTGACCGCCGCCGGCGGCCTGCGCGCCGAAGACCTCCCCTTGGACGTGCGCACCTTCGAGCTGCACATGGCCTGGCGCGGCGCACAGGACAACGACCCGGCCGAGCGGTGGTTGAGGTCGCGGATTCAGATGTTCTTCGGCGATCCTGACAGCCTTTGATCGCCAAGCGCGGTCTGCCTAAGCCGTGGCGGTTACGCTCAGAGACTTGAGCAATCCCAGACGCGTGGCACGGCAGACAGCGCTCACGACAGCCATGAGTGATGCCTGGAGCACGCTGCCGTCCCTGCCCACTCCAAACAGCAGCTGGTTGTTGACACGTATCTCGATGTAAGCGATGGCTTCGGACTGGGCGCCATCACGCACAGCGTGCTCGTGGTAATCGGCAATATCAAAGGCCAGACCTTGTTGGGCAAGCGCATCGACCAGCGCGGCCAATGGGCCGTTGCCTTCGCCAGCAAGCGCCAGGTGCTCACCGTCAATTGCCAGTTGTGCGTCAAGGTACGTACGGGTTTCGTCCGTGGCGAGCACCGGTTGCAGCAAGGTGTATGGATTGCCCTGCTCCAGATAGTGTTCGGTGAAGCACGACCAAATCATCTCACGGGTGATCTCCCTGCCTTCGCTATCGGCAACCTGCTGCACCAGCCCGCTGAATTCCATCTGCAACCGGCGCGGCAGGACGATACCCTGCTGCTCCAGCAGATAGGCCACACCACCCTTGCCTGACTGGCTGTTGACCCGGATGACGGCTTCATAACTACGCCCCATGTCGGCCGGATCGATCGGCAGGTACGGAACCTCCCAGAACCCGTCGGGATCGCTTTGACGGCGGGCGAAGCCTTTCTTGATAGCGTCCTGATGAGAGCCGGAAAATGCCGTGAATACCAATTCTCCCGCGTAGGGGTGACGTGGGTGGGTCGGCAACTGGTTACAGAACTCGACCTCGCGCTGGACGTGGATGATGTCGGAGAAATCCAGCTCTGGACTGATGCCACTGGTATAGAGGTTCATCGCCAAGGTCAGAAGATCGACATTACCGGTACGCTCACCATTACCGAACAACGTCCCCTCGACCCGCTCGGCCCCTGCCAGGCAGGCCTGCTCGGCGGTAGACACGCCAGTACCACGATCATTGTGCGGGTGGACGCTGATGATCACGCTGTCGCGCTTGCGTACATGGCGGCAAAACCATTCGATCTGGTCAGCGAACACGTTAGCGGTGGAGACTTCCACGGTAGTGGGCAGATTCAGGATCATCTTGTTGGTTGGTGTCGGTTCGAATACATCGATCACCGCTTCACAGATTTCCAGACCAAAGTCGAGCTCGGTGAAGCAAAAGGTTTCAGGCGAATATTGGTAAGTCCACTGCGTCTGCGGGTTGGCCTGCATCAGCGCCTTGATCTCACGGGTGGCCTGAGTGGCAATCTCGATGCAGCCAGCCCGATCCACGCCGAACACCACATCACGAAACACGGGAGCAGTGGCGTTATAAACATGCACGATGGCCCGTGGCACGCCCTTGAGCGCTTCGAAAGTACGTTCGATCAGGTGAGTGCGCGCCTGGGTCATGACCTGAATAGTGACATCCTCAGGAATGGCGCCGCTCTCGATCAATTCACGCACATAGTCGAAGTCGGTTTGTGAGGCGGCCGGGAAACCTACCTCAATCTGTTTGAAACCGACTTTCACCAGCAAGTCGAAAAAACGCCGCTTGCGTTCAGCGTTCATCGGCTCGATCAGTGCCTGGTTACCGTCACGCATGTCGACACTGCACCACAGGGGAGCGGCCTTTTGAACGCGATTGGGCCATTGGCGGTCTGGCAAATTGACTGTGGCGAAATGGCGATACTTACGGGAAGGATCCTTCAACATCATGGCGGCTTCTCCTCTGCCTGGGTTTGCTGTGTAGCCGCCCGAACAGAACCGGAGCGACATTGGATCCAATCTAAACCCTGACCGCTTCAGGAAGATTGCGTTTTTTCGCTCACAAATGCCAAACACCCAACATATATTGCTATTTATTTCACATAATTGAGTTTTTATAGCCGCATAGCTCAAAAACAAGAATTCTTCTACCGCAACACCGTTCTACAGTGATCGACCTTACAAACCGGTACCGTCGCCCGGCACTGCGCAAGATATTCGACAAGTTACCAATGGTAGGTTACTTTTCGTAGCTAACAGCCAGCGGACACCTATGGTCTCGACAGCCGCTCGCCAAACTGCCGGAGTATCGCCATGCACAGCCTGATCGTCGTCGCCCACCCCAATCCCGATTCCTTGACTCATGCCATTGCCCGGCACGTCGCCCTGGGCATAGCCGCTTCAGACGCGCTGCACACTAGTGAATTTGCAGATCTCGCGGCCGAAGGTTTCGATCCGCGTTTCAACCAAGAGGATCAAGCGCTCTTCATGAAACAAGCCGCAGTGCCTGCTGACGTGGCCAGTGAGCAAGAGCGACTGGATCGTGCCGATGCCTTGGTCATTGTTTACCCGATCTATTGGTGGTCATTTCCTGCCTTGCTCAAAGGCTGGATTGATCGGGTGTTTTCGATGGGCTGGGCCTACGAGGACAGTGGCGATGGCAAAGTCGTGAAAAAGCTGCAGCGTCTGCAGGTTCACCTGGTTGCCGTTGGCGGCGCCGATGAAGGGACCTTCACTCGACACGGCTACGGGCCTGCGATGAAGACCCAGATCGACCACGGGATTTTCGATTACTGCGGAGCCCGTGTGCACAGCTCCACCTTGCTTCTGGCATCGGATGAGGGTTATCCGCAGGTTCATCTGGAGACTGCGTACAAGATAGGCGCCGGTATGGCAACTTCCCAGCACTGAACAAGAGTGGGACAATCCGCAGCATGACTTCACCGACTTCCGTGCCTTCGCGCCGACGCCTGCCCCGAGAAGCCCGCACCCGCCAGTTACTGGAGGCCTCCTGGGCGTTGATCGGCGATGAGGGTACGGATGCCCTCACGCTGGGTCGCCTGGCCGATGTGGCAGGCATCACCAAACCTGTGGTTTACGATCACTTCGGAACCCGCAATGGCCTGCTCGCCGCCCTGTACGAAGACTACGACATTCGCCAGACAGCCCTTTTCGATGCCGCCGTCGCAACCGCCGAGCCCACGTTGACGGACAAAGCGCGTATCTTCGCCGCTGCCTATGTCGATTGCGTGCTGACACAAGGGCGTGAGATCCAAGGGGTCCTGGCGGCACTCAGTGGATCTCCGGAGCTTGCGGCCGTCAAACGCCGATATCAGAAAGCGTTCATCCAAAAATGTGCGGACGTGTTTGCGCCCTTCGCCGGCCCTGCTGGCCTATCGAGCGCTAGCCTGTGGGCGATGCTTGGCGCCGCCGACGCCCTGTCCGATGCTGCGGTAGTAGGAGACATCACTGCAGAGCAGGCAAAGGAAGAGCTGCTCCAGACCATACTGGGCATGGTCAAACGCAGCGGCTGAACTGCGACACACTGCAACAACGCTTACCGCGATCAAAGTGCAAGAAATGGTCTTGCTCAATTTAGTTGTCGCAATCCAATGGACGTGGGCGAAGCCTGTGCCCCCACGGTTTCGCGAATGCCGCTCAGCTACAAGCAGCCACCGCCTCGATTTCCACAAGCATCCCATCCAGCGCCAGTCGTGACACCGGAATCAACGTACAGACGGGCGCCCTGTCCTTCCAGACCCGATCCACCTCCCTGACCCACTCGCGCAGGCGATGCTCATCGTGATCGACGATCAGCAAGGTCAGCTTGAACACCTGATGCAAGCATGCGCCCTGCGATTGGAGTGCCGTGCTCAGGTTGGCCAATGCCTGCCTGGCCTGCTCAGAGAACGCCGATGGCAGTCGCCCATGGACATCCTCACCGCCTTGCCCAGCGATGAACAACAGCCTGGCCCCAGGCGCCACTGCCGCGACGTGGGAATATCCATTATCGCGCGGGTCATACAACCCAGCTGGATTGGACAGCTCGAACACAGGACGAGAATCTTTGAACATAGGGCTACTCCAGTGGTGAGAGCGGGCATTCTGAAACCTCGAGTTAACCTAAGGTCAAGCGTGCAGCCCGAAGGCGCTTTCAAGGCCCAGTGCACGCATCGGCCGGCGCCTTGCCCTGCGCCGACAGAGGCACATCGAACACACGGTCGAAGCTCCACTGAAACGCCAGCGCATAAAAGAAGAAAAACACGAACAACCCCAGATCGGTCACCAATGCGGCCCACCACGAGATCTGCAGCCACCAGGCGACCAAGGGCACCAACAGCACCACCAGCCCGCCTTCGAACCCCACCGAGTGAAGCAGACGCCTTCCGACAGTACGCGCCCGGTTCGCCTGACGGCTCTCCCAGAACTCGAACAGGTAGTTGTACACCACGTTCCAGAGCAAGGCGCTGGCAGACAGCATCAACGACAGTGCACCGGCATGCGCCAAGCCATTCTTGTAGACCAGGGCGATGGCAGGGGACAGAACGGCGACGGCGATGGCTTCATAAAGCACAGCCTGTACGACTTTTCGAAGAGGGCCTTGCATGACGATGCACCTATGATGAGCGAGTGCCGCTCACCTTAGCGCCCGATGAAAACCAGGAAAAATGAGATAAATTGAGCCGGTCCCAATCCAATTCATCCAGGGAGGTGGTGGGTGTTCTCCACGCTTGCGCTCAACGCGCTGCGCAGCTTCGAGGCTGCGGCACGCCTAGGCAGTTTCAAGACCGCCGCCGAGGAACTGTCTGTCACACCGGCGGCCATTTCCCACCAGGTCAAGGCGCTGGAGGCTCGGCTTGGCACGTTGCTGTTCGAGCGCTCCGGGCAAGGCGTGGCACTGACCGAGCAAGGCGAACAGCTGTATCGCCAGGTCCACCAAGCGTTCCTGGATATCAGCCGGAGCCTGGAACACTTCCTGCCGAAAACCACTTCGCTGACCCTCACCCTCACCACGACGCCCGGTTTGGCCGCGAGCTGGCTGATCCCAAGGCTCGGCGGTTTCTATCGTGCTTTCCCGCAGCTGGACATACGGGTCGACACCCGTAACGAGCTGGTGGACCTGTTACGTGACTCCAGCGTCGACATGGCCATTCGAGCCGTCAGCCGCCCAGATCCGAAGCTGTTCAGCCAGCCGCTGATGAACGAATTCTTCTCGGTCTATGCCGCACCAGCTGTACTGGCCCGCCTGGATGAGGACCAACTGCAGCTGATAGACCTCCGCTGGCAGATCCCGCAAGGCGACACGATCAATTGGCAAAGCTGGTGTGCAGCCGCCGGCTGTGCGCACTGGTTGGGACGGGCGCGCATGCGTGAGTTCGATGATGAGCACTATGCAGTGGCTGCCGCCATCGCGGGCCATGGATTGGTGCTGGCAAGCAACGTACTGGTGGCAGATAGCCTCAAGCGAGGTGAACTGATGATCTTCAGGCCCGAAATCAGTCTGCCAGGGCCACGTTACATGGCGGTGTGCGTGCCGGGCCGAGAACGACAGGACGAAATGAAAGCTTTGCTGACGTGGTTAGAAGAAGCGGCGGCGGCCACCACGGCGTGAATCCGGTGCGCCGGGGCGGTTTATCCACCCCGGCGCGGTTCAAAGGCAATCAGCGGTCTTTGTCCCACTTTTCAGTGTCGCCTTGCGACTGTTGCCCACCCATGCGGTCTTTCTGCGCGGGGTTCTGTTGGTCGGTCGTGTTCTGGCCCGACTGCCCGCCCTGGCTTCCCGAATCCCTGGAGCGATCCCAGTCCTTGTTCATCTTGTCTTCAGGCTTGCGGCCGGATTCCTGCCCGCCTTTTTGCTGATTGGGCATCCCTCCTGCCCCCTGGCCACCTTGTTGACCGGCACCGGTCGTTTTGCCGCCTTGGTCGCCACGGTTGTCTTGATTGTTAGCCATGATTGCTTACCTCAAGTCGAACACAGGAAGATCTGTGTTCATTTATGAGTGGCAGGCATCGGCACGGTATGCATTTTTTGCCGCAATTTCGGACCAAACGCCTTAACAACCACAGGCCCGGCATTTGTGGCTCAAAACGCCACGACCCTCCCAGCCGGCAGCCGGAGGTCGCTACCTGCTGGGTCTCTCGCAGTGCCGATTACGACGCCTTGGGCTTTGAGATTATGGAGCAACGCACTCCCTTGGGATTCGATAGCCGCTCGTTCGACACCCGCCCAATCAGCTACCACGGCGAGGTGTTCCCGACCGGTGAGCGGTTGCTGTTGCATTGACACCAGCAGCGCATGGGCCAACGGCGCAAGCCGCGCGAAGTGGATTTTCTGATCTGCACCGCGTCGCGCCAGCAACAACGTGGGTTCGGCTGGTGCTGCCAGCGGAATGTGGTCAGGGCCGATATGGCTGACCGGCCAGGCGTAGGCCAAGGGCATGGCAAGGCTCGATAGCAGCGGCACACCGTCGAGCAGGTCGCCCTCTGGATCATGGGACGCGTCGGCGGCGTCGCTAAGCAACAACAGGGTCTCGACCCATTCATAGTGGGCCAGTTCGGCGACCCAGCCCGGCAGGTCGGCGCGGCTCTCCAGGTAGTTGACCCACTCGCCTGCCACTTCAGTGAACAACGGCGTCTTGCAGCGGTGGCTGGCATAGAAATCCGCAGTCAGCGATTGCCATTGCGCCTGGGCCAACGTGTCGCTCAGCACAGGGAAGCTGCCAGCCAGCAGCGACCGCATATTGCCCAGAAACAGTTGTCGGTACACCGCCAGGCGCCGCGCTTCGATGCCAGGCGGTGCAGGGTTGGCGTGCGGATCGCGAATGAAACGGCTCATGCACAGTTGCTGTTCGCGCAAAGTCTCAGCCATGACGCACCTCCGGCGCTTGCGCGGTGGCCTGCAGCGTCCGGATGGCCTCCACCTCGCCGAGCAGTTCGGCAAGTGGCGGGAAATTGAAATCGCGCTCCAGCAAAGTCGGCACCACCCCCAGGTACTGGTAGGCGCTGTGCAACAATTGCCAGACGTCATGTTGCACCGCAGCACCGTGGGTATCGATCTTTAGATCAGGCGCTTCATCGTAATGACCGGCCACATGCAGGCAAGCCACCCGCCCGGCTGGGACACGGGCAAGGAAAGCGTCAGTGTCGTAACCATGGTTGCAGGCGTTCACGACCAGGTTGTTGATGTCCAGCAACAGATCGCAGTCGGCCTCATTCAGCACCGCGCACAAGAAATCGATCTCGGACATCGCCTGGTAAGGCGCCGCATAGTAGGAAATGTTCTCCACAGCGATGCGTCGACCGAGGGCATCCTGAACCTCACGAATGCGCTTGGCAGTATGGCGCACCGCTTCATCGGTGAAGGGCATGGGGATCAAGTCATACAAATGGCCGTCATCGCTGCAATAGCTCAGGTGTTCGCTGAACAGCGGGACATCATGCCGATCGAGAAAGGCGCGGATGCGCCGCAGGAACTCATGATCCAGCGGTTCGGGGCCACCAAGGGACAACGAAAGGCCGTGACAGGACAGCGGGAAGCGCTCGGCCAGACGGGCCAGGCTCTCACCGTAGGCGCCGCCGACGCCGATCCAGTTGTCCGGCGCACATTCGAGAAAATCCACCGCCCCAACATCCATGTTCAGCAGCTCAGGCAAAAGCGACCGACGCAGGCCGAGCCCGGCACCGTGCAAGGCAAACGAAGTACTCATGGGTGATCTCCTGGGGGCTGTCGCCTCCCCGGCCTGCGGGCTCGGGGAGGAGACCAGCGAAGTCAGTTCCTGGCCTGGCTCAACTTGCTGTACAGATCGGAAGGGAATGGCTTGCCGTTGGTGTCGAACTGGTTTTTGCGGAACTGGTACACCTCACCCTCGGAGAGGAAGCCGTCGTGATTGGCGTCGATGGCATCGAACTCGGCATTGGCCTTGGGCGCGACCGCCAGCAGCTCGGCACGCGAAACCCGGCCATCATCGTTAGTGTCGGTACGGGCGAAGGAGGCATCGCCACACTTGCCCTCCCCACACTTGCCTTCGGCCTGGGTCGCCTTGGCCTGGGCGCCATCGGCACCGCACTTGCCCTCACCACACTTGCCCTCCCCGGCTTTTTGCGCGGAAGCAAGCTGATAGCCCTGGGGCATTGCGTCCACGGCGAAGGCGGCGGATGTCATGTTGATGCCTCCGACCAGGGCGATGGTGAGCAGGCCGAGGCGAGTCTTGCTTGGGAACTGGGAACGGGACATGGTGATTCTCCGAAATATCTATGCGATTGGCCGCTAGGGCGAACGTGCCTGGGAACGTGGCCTAGGGCCGTTTCGTTCAGGCAGGTTCATTTGGCCTCACGCGTGTATCGCGCACGTATCCGCAGGTAGCGGCATTTGTAAGCGAAGCCTTGCAAGCAGGCGCTTAGATACACAGAGATACATTCAGCCCCGGCGTCGGATTACAGCGCTGCCCATTGCTCGCGGTACTGCAGCAGAAAGTCCACGAAGACCCTGACCCGCTGAGGAATGGAGCGCCCATGGGGATACAGCAAGGTGTAGGGCCGGGAACGCCCGCCAAAAGCATCGAGAACCTCGACCAGACGACCATCGGCCAGCTGTTGCTCGACAATGAACTTGTAGGTCTGGAACAGCCCCGCACCATGTTGAGCGAGCGTGACGCCGCCCAGGACATCGTCGGAGCAGGCATAGCCACCGTCGGTGAAGATCTCTCGTTCCCGGCCTTGCTCCTGGAACAGCCACGAAATCCGCCGCCCACTGCTGGGCAGCTCGAACTGAATGCACTCGTGAGCCTCCAGATCCTCAAGCACCTGCGGTGTGCCGGCCTTGGCCAGATACGCAGGCGAGGCCACCACGACCAGCTTGGCGTCTTCGAGCAAGCGCGCGACCAGCGTCGAATCTGGCTGAGCCCTGACCCGGATCGCCAGATCGTACCCCTCCGCCACGAAGTCGATGTTCCGGTTGCCCAGGTGAATCTCCACGGTGACCTGCGGATAGCGCTCGCGAAATAGCGGCAGCAACGGAAGGATGCGGTGATGCCCGTAGGTGGTCGGCAGGCTGATACGCAAACGCCCAGACGGTGTCGCCTGCGCGCCCATGACGGTTTGCTGGGCTTCCACCAGTTGACTGAGCGCCTGGCTGCACTGCTCGAAGAAGGTTCGCCCGGCCTCGGTCAGTCGGATGCTGCGGGTGGTTCTGGCAAAGAGTCGCGACCCCAGTCGCTTCTCCAGACGAAGAATCGAGCGGCTGACCGCCGCGGGGGTAACACCGGCAAGCTGGGCCGCGGCAGTGAAACTACCGGCCTCTGCAGCCAGACAGAACAATTCGATGCTGCCCAACTGCAAATCGTCGAAATGGCGCTTCATCACAGGTACCGGGTAGGAAGATCCTGAGGCAGATCTTTACCACACCCGGCAACAGAAAAGCATCGTGACCCCAACGGCTTTACCGCCCGTGCGAGCCGGTAAAGCCGCCTTCGGATCAATGGCCTGCGCTCTGGCCACCGTCGACATGCAGGATCTCGCCGGTGACGAAACCTGCGCCCTCCAGGTACAGGATCGCCTGCACGATGTCGTCAATCCCGCCCATATGACCGACCGGGTGCAGCTTGCCCAGCGCCTCGTGGGTTTCAGCAGCATGCATCGGCGTTCTGATGATGCCTGGAGAGACCGCGTTGACCCGAATGCCGCGCTTGGCATATTCGATCGCCAGGGATCGGGTCGCCGCATTGATCCCGCCCTTGGTCAGGGACGCCAATACCGAAGGCACTCCGTCGATCGCATGATCGACCAGACTGGTGGTGATACTGACGACATGGCCGCGCCCTTGTTTTTCCATTTCCACCATCGCCTGCTGGGTGATGTAGAAAAAGCCGCTCATGTTGGTCGCCACGACCTGCGCGTAATCGGCATGGGTGTAGTGGGTGAACGGCTTGGCGACAAAGATGCCGGCATTGTTGACCAGGGTGTCTATCCGCCCGAAGCGGGCGATCGCCTCGCCAACGACGCGCTCGGCGGTCTGCGGGTCAGCGATGTCGCCGGCGACGGTCAGGATGCCAGGGTCGCTCGACGGCTGGATGGAGCGGGAGGTGGCGACCACCTGCCAGCCGCGTTCGCGGAAGCCCTTGACGACGCCTGCGCCAATACCTTGAGAGGCGCCGGTGACGATGACGACCTTGCTTGAAGTGTTCATGGTGATTCCTCGGTCAAAGCGATGAGTTCAGGAAAAGCGTTGCGCTAGCGTTTTGCGCGAACAGCTCACTGCGCCTGCTGCTTGCGATAGGCCGTCGTGGTCATGCCCGCGTACCCCCAGTTATCCGTGTCGATCTCTTCGATCACGATATGGGTGAGCGCTGGGTCCTTGTTCAGGACACGCTCCATGGTTTGGGTGATCTCCTGGATCACCTGGGCCTTTTGCTGCGGGGTGACGCCGTCGCGAGTGATACGTACGCTGATGAAAGGCATGATGTGCTCTCCGTTCGCTGCGGTGTCGGAATGACGGGGCAGCAGGTGGAGAAGACTGTAGAAAGTTGCCGTGGAAGGATAAATACAGGCCGGAGCACTTCATTTGTGATGCGGTGTATCAAATAGCGCGGGCAAGCGACCGCGTCTTAACGGGCGTCGCCAAGGGTGGGCTGATCGGACCGATACAGCCCAGTTACACGTTAAAGCTGCCCCACCCAATACGACACATCCACCTCGTCGATCTGCTCGGGACGCAAGAACCGCTGCGCGTATTCCTGGTACACCCCGCTAGTGAGGAACAACTGCAACAGTTGCCCGTCGATGTGGTTGTCGCGGGCCATCGTGACCAGGATCTTCACCGACTCGGACAGGGTCTTGGCCGGTTTGTAAGGCCGATCGGCAGCGGTCAGAGCCTCGAAGATATCGGCAATGGCCATGATCCGTTCAGGAATCCCCAAGTCATCCCTGCCCTGCCGGCGCGGATAGCCCGCGCCATCCATCCGCTCATGGTGGCTGCCGGCGATGGCCGAGACACGCTTGAGATGACGTGGGAACGGCAGTGAGTCGAGCATGATGATGGTCTGCACGATGTGCTCGTTGATCTTGAAGCGCTCCTCCTCGTTGAGCGTGCCGCGGCGGATCGACAGGTTGTACAGCTCACCGGCGTTACTGGCATGAGCCGGCAGGCGCATGTCGAAGCCCCAGATGTTGCGCGGGTCATCCTTGGCCACAGGTGGCTTGCGCGCCCCCCAGGGCATCCGGTGATCATCGCGGTCAGCCAGCAGCAGCTCATCGGCCGGCAACGGCACGGGAGGAATACCTGCCAATCGCTCTTCCTCGTCCCGCGAGAGTCCCAGGCGATTGTCGAAGTGCCGCTGCCAACGCCGCTGGCCGATACGCTGCAGCCGCTCGATGTCCTGCTCCTGCATGGACTCTCCACCGATGTTGGCCTTGGCAACGAAGGCAAACGCTTCCTGCAGTTCGGCCTGGGCGCGCTCGAGCGTGCGCTGCAGTGGCGGTTGATCCGCGCCGCTGGCCAGCCCCCGCCAGTAATCGAGCTCGGCATCGCGCCAGAGCACTTCGAAGCGCATGCGTATTTCATGGATGCGGTTATAGAGGGTTTCCAGCTTGGTCGCCTTGTCCACCACGTATTCGGGGCTGGTGACCTTGCCGCAGTCGTGCAGCCAGGCAGCGACATGGAACTCATAGCGCTCGGCATCACTCAGGGTGAAGTCGGCATAAGGGCCGCTGTCGGCCTGCACGGCTTTGTCCAACAGCATCTGGGCCAGTTGCGGCACCCGCTCGCAATGACCTCCCGTGTAGGGGCTCTTGGCGTCGATGGCATCGGCCAACAACTTGATCATGGCATCGAGCAGGCGTTGCTGAGCCTCGACCAACTGACGCGTTTCGATGGCCACGGCCGCGGCGCCGGACAACTCCTCGACAAAGCGTCGAAATGGCTGCCCCACCTCTTCGCCTGTCTGATCAGCTTCCAGTTGCAGCACCAGGATACCGAGCAGCGCCTGACTGCGGTCGTTGAGCACGACCGCCAGGCTGCGCCCAGACAGTTCAAGGGCATGACTGACGACTGCCGCCAAGTCCCGGTGATCGTCCGCTTGAATCTGGAGCTGCGCTGGATAGGCCTCGCTACCGCAGCAAGTGGCCAGGCGCAACTGCGCAGGCTCCGCATCGAACAGGTAGACCGCTCCGGCGTGCACGCCGGCGGCATTGACCAAGTGCGCCAACACGCCTTCGAGCATGCGTTCGAGTTGGCTCTCACGGCTGAGCGTGAGAGTGATCGCCTGAAAGCTGCGGATCGTCCCGGACATGCGGCTGAGCACCTGGCTCAGCTCGCGCACCTCCGACACCCGTGACCTGACCCCCACCTCGCGGCTGAAGTCGAAACCTGCCAGGCCGCGCACCTGCTCGGCCAGCAGGCGTAACGGACGACCGATACGCTGGCCGAGCAAGCCGCCCAGCACCAGCAAAACGGCCATCAGCGCCGCGGTCCAGAGCAACTGCTCGAACAACACCTTGCGCGCACCCGCCAACAGTTCATGGCCAGGCACGGCGATCAGCACCTGCAAGTCCTGCCCGGCCAAGCTGGTGAGCGGCACACGCATGCCGTACCAGGCTTCCCCGCCCACTTGGAAACGCTTGGGGCTGGTGCCTTGGGACTGGTCGGCATACAGCTGCGCAAGGCTGGGAATCCCCAGCTCACTGATGCGCGACAAGCGCACCGTCTCGCCCTCGTGCACGATGACCCGCTTGAGATCCGGATAGGCCACCACGCTGCCTTGATCGTCGATCACCGCAAGCTCGGTCCCTGCAGTCATGCGCAGGTCCCGGCTTTCGCTGGCCAGGTCATCGACCGAGACATCCATGCCGATCACCGCCTCGCCCTTGACGCTGCGCTGGGCCAGGGTCATGCCGATCTCGCGGGTGGTGAAGAACACATAAGGGCGGGTCAGCACAGTGGTGCTTTGCCCTGAAGCCTCGACGAACCACGGGCGCGCGCGTGGATCGAACTGGTAGTCCGGCTTGTCCTGGGCCTGGAGCAGGTTGAGTTGGCGGTCATAGAATCGCCATTGGCCCGACATCGACCCGCCCGCCTGCCGGCTAACGCTCTGCACCAGGAAGGCCGTGCCAGGTGGCGCCGCGAAACGCTCGAGCAGCTGAGGCTCCCGAAGCCTGCGCACGAGCAGGAACTCGCCATTGGCGTAACCCACGTAGGCGGCGCTGAGCATTTTGTTGGCATTCAGGCTCTCGACCAGTTGCGGGAGCCGCTCCAGGCGTTGGGCCAGGTCGCCGGCGAGCGGATCGGCGGCCAGCAACCGCAGACTGCTCTGTACCGGATCGACCAGCCGGCGGGCACGCTCGTCGATCGTCTTGCCCACCTGCTGGGCAGTATCCCCAGCGGCAGCCAGCAGGGTCTGTCGGACTCCGCTGTAGCCCTGCCAGGCCAGGCCTGCGCCCAGCAGCAACATGCCCAGCATGATTGCCAGCGCCACCAGAAGCTGCAAAGAAAGGCCACGCCCGGGGGTGTTCATCGCCGCAGCCCCCCTGGGCACCTGGCCGCACATACCCCGGACACAAGGCCCGCCGACTGGCGAGCGACAACGATCAGCACACAGCCCATCCCAGGTACTCCATGTGTGGCGCTTCCAACAGTGTAATCAGCCAACGCAATCGTGCTGGCCCGATGTGTAGCCCTTGCTCAGCGCCGCTCAGTCGCGGGCTCGCAAAGGCGATAAGGACACATCGAGCACGTTCCGGATACGACAGCGCCCACGTCGTCACGTGGGCGCTGTCGTATCAACCGGTCACTGTTCGCATAGGGCCAGGAACGTCGCCGACGGCACGAAGAACAGCCCGCCGGTGACGGCACGGCTGAAGTCCAGCAGCCGGTCGTAGTTGCCGGGCGGCTTGCCGATGAACATGTTCTCCAGCATTTGCTCGATCGGCGCCGGCGAGCGGGCATACCCGATGAAATAGGTGCCGAACTCCCCTGCCCCAGGGCGCCCGAACGGCATGTTGTCGCGCAGGATCTTCACCTCCTGGCCGTTTTCTTCCAGGGTGGTCAGCGAGCTGTGCGAGTTGCTGGGTTTTACCGACTCGTCCAGCTCAATGTCCGAAAGCTTGGTGCGCCCGATGATGTGTTCCTGCTCCGCCGTGGACAGCCCGTTCCAAGCGGTCATGTCGTGCAGGTACTTCTGCACCAGCACGTAGCTTCCGCCCGCGAACGAAGGGTCTTCGTCGCCGACGAGGGTGAACTTGCCGACCTCGCGGCCCGTTGGGTTCTCGGTGCCATCGACGAAACCGATGATGCTGCGCATGTCGAAGTACCGAAAGCCCTGGACCTCGTCGACCACCGTTACGGCGCCCTCCAGACGCTTCATGATCTGTGCAGCCAACTCGAAGCACAGGTCCATCTGTTCGGCGCGGATGTGCAGCAGAATGTCCCCGGCAGTGGCTACCGCCACGCGATCGCCACTGCCGATTTCACGAAACGGATGCAACGACGCCGGACGCGGCACCTGAAACAGTACATCCCACACGCTCGCACCAAAACCCACGACGCAGGACAAGTTGCCCGAAGGTACCCGTTTGCCCACCGAGCGAACCAGCCCGGCAAGGTCGCCGCACAAGCCGCGGACGCAATCCCGGCTGGCGTCGCCGGGGTTCAAGGTAGCCACGAGGAAAATGGCACTGCGGGTGATCGGGGTTTCGACAGCCTGGGGGTCGATCTCGGAAATGTTCATCACAGCTTTCGCCTTGTTGACAGTCAGCTAGCAGGAACCTTCGCCTGCGCACGGCTGTGCGGCGCAGGCTTGGTCTATCGGTATAGCACAGGCCAGCCAGAGGCCCCGCCCAAACACCAGGCGCGGTCAGTGGTAAGCATCCCCCGCTTTGACCTTGCCGCGGAACACGTGGTAGCTCCAGAACGTGTAGGCCAGGATGATCGGAATGATGAACAGCGCGCCCATCAAGGCAAACAGCTGGCTTGTGAGCGGGGCGGCGGCCTGCCAGAGGTTGATCGAAGGCGGCACGATGTTCGGCCAGATGCTGATCGCAAGCCCCAGGTAGCCGAGAAACACCAAGGTCACCACGCCCATGAATGGCAAATGCGAATGGCGCTTGCGCAGGGTCTTCTGGATCACCACCACCGCCAGCACGGCCAAACCGGCAATCAGCGCAGAGCGGATCCAGTGGCTGCCGGCGAACCAGCGCTGGGCAATGTCGGCGTGCAGCCAGGCCGTCCAGGCACAGATCACCACGATCACCATTGCCAGCAAGTACAGCAGCGGACGGCTGTAATGGCGCATGCGCGACTCCAGCATGCCGTCGGTCTTGATCAGCAACCAAGTGCTGCCGAGCAACGCGTAGGCCAGGATCAAGCCCACGCCGCAGAACAGCGGGAACGGCGCCAGCCAGTCCAGCGCGCTGCCGGCGAACTGGCGGTTCTGCACGGGGATGCCCGAGATATAGGTGCCGATGGCAACGCCTTGGAAGAACGTGGCCAGCACCGAGCCGCCGATGAACGCCTTGTCCCAGAGATGGCGCTTGCGCGGATGCGCCTTGAAGCGGAACTCGAACGCGACGCCGCGGAAGATCAGCCCGGCCAAAACCAGCACCAGTGGCAGGTACAGCGCCTCGAGAATCACCGAGTACGCCAGCGGGAATGCGCCATACAGCGCCGCGGCCCCCAGCACCGCCCAGGTTTCATTGCCATCCCAGACCGGCGCGACGGTGTTCATCATCACATCGCGCTCGCTGGAGTCGCTGATCAGAGGAAACAGGATCCCCAGGCCCAGGTCGAAGCCATCCATGATCACGTACATCATCAGGCCGAAGGCGATGATCACGCCCCAGATGACCGACAAATCGATACCTTGAATTGCCATGCTTGCGCTCCCCTATCAATCCGCTACCGACAGCGGACGACGCGCTGTCGCAAGTTGGCCCGGTTGCTCAGGCGATACGTGCTCCTCATGTGCTTTCGGCCCTTTGCGTACCAGACGCATCATGTAGCCGATACCCACCGTGAACACCGAGAAGTAGATCAGGACGAACAGCGCCAGGGTGATGCTCATCTGGGTAGCGCTGTGATTGGACGCCGCCTGCGTGGTGCGCAACATGCCGTAGACCACCCACGGCTGACGGCCGACCTCGGTGGTGAACCACCCGGCGAGCAAGGCGATCAGGCCGGAAGGCCCCATGAGCAAGGCGAACCACAGGAAGAGTCGGTTGCGGTACAGGGCGCCGCCTCGGCGCAACACCAGTGCCAGCAGTGCACAGGCCAGCATCAACATGCCCAGTCCAGCCATGACCCGGAAGCTCCAGAAGATGATCGTGGAGTTGGGTCGGTCCTCTTTGGCAAAGCTCTTGAGCGCCGGAATCTGCTTGTCCAGGCTGTGGGTCAGGATCAAGCTGCCCAGGTAAGGCACCTCAAGGCTGTAGCGGGTCCTTTCGGCGTCCATGTCCGGCAGGCCGAACAACACCAGTGGCGAGGCCTCGCCCGGGATGTTTTCCCAGTGACCTTCGATGGCTGCGATCTTGGCCGGCTGATGCTCCAGGGTATTGAGCCCGTGGGCATCGCCCACCACGACCTGCACAGGCGTGGCCACCAGGATCATCCACATGGCCATCGACAGCATCTTGCGCACCTGTGGCGTATCGCGGCCACGTAGCAGGTGCCAGGCGGCCGAGGCGCCCACGAACAACGCAGTCGACAGGAATGCGGCCAACGCCATGTGCGCCAGGCGGTACGGGAACGACGGATTGAAGACGATCTTGAACCAGTCCATCGGCACGACACGGCCATCGACGATCTCGATACCTTGCGGTGTCTGCATCCAGCTGTTGGACGAGAGAATCCAGAACATCGAGATGAGCGTGCCGATGGCCACCATGATGGTGGCGAAGAAGTGCAACTTGCGCCCTACCCGGTCCCAGCCGAACAACATCACGCCCAGGAAGCCCGCCTCCAGGAAGAACGCCGTCAGCACCTCATAGGTGAGCAACGGCCCGGTCACGCTGCCCGCGAAGTCGGAAAAGCGCGCCCAGTTGGTGCCGAACTCGTAGGCCATGACCAGGCCCGAGACCACGCCCATGCCGAAGTTGACGGCGAAGATCTTCGACCAGAAGTGATAAAGGTCCTTGTAGACCGCGTTGCTGGTCTTCAGCCAGCAGCCTTCGAGCACCGCCAGAAAGCTTGCCAGGCCAATGGTGATGGCGGGAAAGATGATGTGAAACGAGACCGTGAAGGCGAACTGAATCCGCGCCAGGTCCAACGCATCTAGATTCGACATGACAATATCCTTGCAGGCCGCCGGCCGTTACCGACCAGGGCCTGTGCACAGGGGAACGTGAGGGTTATTCGGCAACGGTGTGGATCAGGTTGTCCGGCCGTGCCTTTTCCAGCCTGATGGCGACGAATTTCGACGTGGGCGTGTAGGTCCGGTCGCCGTAGCTTTCCAGGGGCACCAGCGGGTTGGTTTCCGGGTAGTACGCTGCGGCCTGACCTTCAGGCAGGTCGTAGGGCACCAACTGAAAGCCCGATACACGCCGCTCACGGCCGTCTTCCCAGAGCGACACCATGTCCACGTGCTCGCCGGGCTCAAAGCCCAGGCGGCGGATGTCAGCCTCGTTGACGAACACCACCTCGCGCAGGCCGAACACGCCCCGGTAGCGGTCGTCCAGGCCGTACAGGGTGGTGTTGTACTGATCGTGCGAACGCAGGGTCTGCAGAATCAGATCGGGCCGCTCGCCGCGTTCGAGCACGGTCTCGTTGACCAGGTGCACCGGCAGTTCGCTGGGCGTGAACTGGGCCTTGCCGGTAGCGGTGTTCCATTCGCGCTCGGCCGCCGCGTTGCCCAGGTGGAAACCGCCCGGTTGCTGCAGTCGGGCATTGAAATCCTGGAAGCCCACAATGGTGTCGGCGATCAGGTCACGGATGCGGGCATAGTCGCCGACCACCCATTCCCAATCGATCGGATGGTTACCCAGGGTCGCCTTGGCCATGCCGGCAATGATCGCCGGCTCCGAGCGCAGGTGCGGCGAGCGGGGTTTGAGCTGGCCGTGGGAGATGTGCACCATGCTGAACGTGTCTTCGACCGTGATGCCTTGCGGGCCTTCGGCCTGCAGGTCGATTTCGGTGCGGCCCAGGCACGGCAGGATCAAGGCATCACGGCCTGTCACCAGGTGCGAGCGGTTGAGCTTGGTGGCGATGTGTACTGTCAGCTCGCAGTTGCGCAGCGCCGCATGGGTGCGCGGTGTATCGGGTGTGGCCTGGGCGAAGTTACCGCCCAAGGCGATGAACACCTTGGCCCGTTTCTCTTCCATGGCCTTGATGGCGAGTACCGCGTTGTGCCCATGCTCACGCGGCACCTCGAACTGGAAGCGCCACTGCAGCGCATCGAGCAGTCGCGCCGGCGGCTGTTCGTCGATACCCATGGTGCGGTCACCCTGCACGTTGCTGTGACCGCGCACCGGCGAGAGGCCCGCGCCGGGCTTGCCGACGTTGCCGCGCAGCAGTTGCAGGTTGATGATCTCCTGCACGGTCGGGACCGAGTGGCGGTGCTGGGTCACGCCCATGGCCCAGCACATGATCACCCGCTCGGCTTTGCGGTACATGCGCGCGGCCAGCTCGATCTCGGCCAGGCTCAGGCCGGACTGCTCGACGATATGCTCCCAGGACGTGGCATCCAGGACTGCCAGGTAGGCGTCCACTCCCGAGGTGTGCGCCTCGATGAAGGCGTGGTCGAACACCGCCGGCCCGCCTTTGGCCTGGGCCTCGCGTTCCCACTGCAGCAGGAACTTAGCGATGCCACGCATGGCCGCCATGTCGCCGCCCAACGCCGGACGGAAGTACGCGGTGTTGGTCGGCTCTGAGCCGTTGCTGAGCATTTCGAACGGATGCTGCGGATGCTGGAAACGCTCCAGGCCACGTTCCTTGAGGGGATTGAAGCAGATCACCTGGGCACCACGCTTGACCGCCTCGCGCAGTGGTTCGAGCATGCGCGGGTGGTTGGTGCCGGGGTTCTGCCCAATGACGAAGATCGCGTCAGCTTCTTCCAGGTCGTTGAATACCACGGTGCCCTTGCCCACACCGAGGGATTCGCCCATGCCCACGCCACTGGCTTCGTGGCACATGTTCGAGCAATCCGGGAAGTTGTTGGTACCGTAGGCCCGCACGAACAGCTGGTACAGGTACGCC
>NZ_KV793318.1:0-73576 GCF_001808425.1 Pseudomonas sp. HMSC08G10
CCAAGCCCAAGCCCAAGCCCAAGCCCAAGCCCCTCACCCCAACTCCAACCAAATAGGCGCATGATCCGAAGGCTTCTCCATCCCCCGCAACTCATAATCGACCCCAGCCGCCTTGAGCCGCGACACCAACCCCTGCGACGCCATGATCAAGTCGATGCGCAGCCCCCGCTTGGGCTCATCCTCGAACCCCCGGCTGCGATAGTCGAACCAACTGAACCGGTCATCCACCTCAGGATGCAAATGCCTGAAGCTGTCGATCAATCCCCAGCCCTTGAGCCGCTCCATCCATTCACGCTCCTCAGGCAGGAAACTGCATTTGCCCGTGCGCAGCCAGCGCTTGGCGTTGTCAGGCCCGATACCGATATCGCAGTCTTGGGGCGAAATGTTCATGTCGCCCATCACCAACAAGGGTTGCTCGCTGCTGAACTGGCTTTCGAGCAATGCCTGCAAGTCACCATAGAATCGTTGCTTGGCCGGAAACTTGGTGGGGTGATCTCGGCTTTCTCCCTGCGGGAAATAACCGTTCATGACAGTGATGGGGGTGCCCTGTGCATCGGCAAAGGTGCCCCAGATGAAACGCCGTTGCGCATCCTCCTCGTCGCTGGCAAAGCCTTTGAACAACGACAGAGGCTCCCGACGCGAGAGCAGGGCGACGCCGTAGTGGCCTTTCTGGCCGTGATAGTGCACGTGATAGCCCAGGGCCTGTACCTCGGCCAACGGGAACTGATCGTCGCTGACTTTGGTTTCCTGCAGGCCGATTACATCCGGCTGGTGCTTGTCGATCAGCGCCGCCAGTTGATGGGGGCGCGCGCGTAAACCATTGATGTTGAACGAGACGATCTTCATTGAAAGATAATCCTGATAAAAGCAGGGATGCTAGCTGACATCGGCGACCACCACCAGCATGGCACCCTATGGCCCTGGCTGCTAACGTGCCAAGGCAGCTGAAACGATACACTCAAGGCGTTTCCCGGCCCGTCCAAGTCCGTTCCAGGAGGATCACCTGCAATGCCCGACGTCACTGCTGCCTCGGCCCGTGTCTGTCTGCTCGATGATGGATACCACCGCGAGGTGCGCTCGCTCCTTTATCACGCTTATCGTCACGATCCCACGCTCGCCTATGTCTTCGAGGCCCAGCGCCCAGGGTATGAGCGGCGTCTTCGAATGATGCTGCGTGAATGGGTGCGACAGCACTTCTATCTTCAACTGCCAGCCATCGGCTTGCTGGTGGACGATCGTTTGGTCGGTCTGGCGCTGATCGCACCTTCGCTGCGGCGTCTGGGGGTGACTGACAGTTGGGCCTGGCGTCTGCGCATGATCCTCGGCACGGGCATACGCTGCACCCGGCGCTACCTGGATTACCAAGCGGCGCTGTCCAGTGCCTTGCCGCCGGGCAGGGTGCATGTGCTGTCGCTGGTGGGCGTGCATCCTCGGTACCAGAGGCAACGTTATGGTGAACAATTGTTACAAGCTGTTCATGACTGGTGCAGCGAAGACCCGCAGAGCCAAGGCGTGGTGCTCAATACTGGAAATGCTCATTTTCTGGCGTTCTACCAGCGTGTGGGCTATCAGGAGGTGGGTGAAATCGCGGTAGGGCCGATCCGTGAGCGCGTTTTCATGCGTCCCAACCCGATGTCCGTGGAGACTGCGATTGGGTAAGACGTTCGACAAGCGGCACCCTGAACGGGTCGCCTCTGGTAGCATTCGCCCCATGACGTATTCAGGAAGACTAACCTGGGGCCTGATTTTTTGGGCCGCCAGTACCGCAGCATGGGCCCAGAGCGAATTGAAGGTGCAGGTAAAACCGGCCAACAAAGCGCTCAAGAGCAATATCGAAAACTACATTGGCAGCCTCGGCAACCGTGACGAGGAAGCCTTGCTACGCTTCAGTCGTGGTGCTCAGGAGCAGGCGCGCAAGGCCGCTCAGGCTTTGGGCTACTACCAGGCGCAGATCGACACCGAGGTCAAGCCACCGAGCGACAAGGACCATCCCCCGCAACTGATCATCAGCATCGAGCCCGGCGAGCCTGTGCACTTGCGCAACGTCACCGTGCGTATCGAAGGCCCGGCCAGCGAGCTCAGGGCATTTCGCATTCCCGACAGCAAGGCGTTGCGCCCAGGCGAACCACTCAATCACGGGGTCTACGAAGACGCCAAGCGTCTGATTCAGAACCAGGCATCGCGTTATGGTTTCTTCAGCGGCCACTTCACCCGCCAGCGCCTGTCGGTCGACCCCCAGGCGGGCGTGGCCGATATCGAACTCATCTACCAAAGTGGTCCCCGCTACCGCATGGGGGCTGTCACGTTCGGCGGCGATACGCCCCTGGACAACGACCTGCTGCAGCGCATGGTCTCCTTCAAACCCGGCACACCCTATGATTCCGAGCTGATCGCCGAGCTCAACAACGACCTCCAATCGAGTGGCTATTTCGAAGGCGTACGCGTCGACGCGGCGCCGACCGCGGCGGTCAATGAGGAAATCCCGGTGGATGTCCACCTGCAAACCCGCAAGCCTCGTACCATGGGGCTGGGCCTGGGGTTCTCGACCGACGTCGGGCCACGCGGCAAGGCCAACTGGACCCGTCATTGGGTCAATGCCCAAGGGCACAGCTATGGCTGGGAAACCGAGCTGTCCGCGCCGCGGCAAAACGTCGGTCTGTGGTACGACGTGCCTCTAGACCCACCGCTGACGGACAAGCTGCGCTTTGCCGGCGGTTACCAAAACGAGGAAATCGCCGGAACCGACACCCTGAGTAAACTGCTGACCGTGGGCCCGGAGTGGCACAGCAAGCTGCCCAGCGGTTGGCAGCGGGTCGTCTCGCTCAAGTACCAGCGCGAAGAGTACCGCTTGGGTGATGATTCGGGGTTGAGCAACCTGTTGATGCCCGGGGTCAGTTTCTCCTACCTGCGTAGCGACAACCGCATCGATCCGCACAACGGCTACCGGCTGCAGTTCGACCTGCAAGGGGCAAAAGAAGGGCTGGTGTCCGACACCAACCTGCTGCACGGGAATGTGCTGCTCAAGGGCCTGACCACCCTCGGCCAGCGCCACCGCCTGCTTGGCCGTGTGCAGTTCGGCGGTAGCGCTACCAATGGCTACAAACAGAACATCCCGCCTTCGTTGCGCTTTTTCGCAGGCGGCGACCAGAGCGTGCGCGGCTACGACTACCAGAGCTTGTCTCCGAAAAACAGCGACGGCGACCGAATCGGCGGCCGCTACTTGGTGGCAGGCAGCGCCGAGTACCAATACTCAGTCGCTGAAAAGTGGCGTGTGGCGACGTTCATCGACCAAGGCAATTCATTCAATACGCTGGAACTGCCCAGCCTCAAGACAGGCGTCGGCATCGGCGTGCGCTGGGTTTCGCCGGTCGGGCCGTTGCGCCTGGACCTGGCCCGAGCGCTGGATGAGGACGGTGGTTTGCGCTTGCATTTCTCCATGGGGCCTGAGCTGTGACTCGTGTGTTCAAACCCATCCTTCTGACATTGCTGGCGTTGCTGCTGCTCATTGCCTTGGCCCTAGGCCTGCTGTTGGGCTCGGAGATGGGCAGCCGCTGGGCACTGGGGCGTGCGCCGGGTCTTGAGGTCACCGATTTCGAGGGGCGCCTGGGCAGCAACTGGCAGGCCAGCCGACTGGTCTGGGTCGATGGCGACAACCGGATCGAAGTGCAGGCGCCACGGTTGACGTGGTCGCCAGCCTGCCTGTTGCGCGCCACACTGTGCGTGGACCGCCTGCAGGCCGAGCGTATCGACATGGCGTTTGCGCCTGCAGAGGCAGCGGAAGACAGCGGGCCATTGCAACTGCCCGCCTTGCGTCTGCCGATCGCCATCGAGCTGGGTGAGGTCAAAGTCGGGCAATTGCGCCTGGATGGCAACGACCTGCTGGGTGACCTGCAACTGGCTGCGCACTGGACTGTCGGCGGCCTGCGCATCGACACCTTGCAACTGCAACGGGACGATTTGCACCTGAACCTGCAGGGCGATCTTCAGCCTGAAGGCGCTTGGCCGTTGCAAGTGGCTGGCACCGTACAGTTACCCGCCGTGGACGGTAAGCCCTGGCAGCTGGCGCTGACGGCCAAGGGTGAATTGCAGAAGACCTTGACGCTCGAAGCCATCAGCAGTGGCTACCTCGATGCCCGCCTGAGCGGCGAGTTGCAGGCATTGGCTGAACACCTACCGGCTACCCTGAGCCTTCGCGCCGATGGCTTCAAGCCTTCGGCATCATTGCCCGACACCCTTCAACTAAACCAACTGCGTCTCGACGCCTCGGGCGATCTGCTCAAGGGCTATCGCCTGGCAGGTTCCGCCAGCCTGCCTGCCGAACAAGGCCCCGTTGGCTTGGCACTGGGCGGGCAGGTGGATGCCAAGGGGGCTCGCCTGGATGCTCTGGACCTCAACGCCAGCGAGACCCAACGGGTCAAGCTGCAGGCCAGCGCCGACTGGCAAAAAGGGCTTGAGGCCGACGCCCGTATCGACTGGCAGGATTTTCCTTGGCTGCGCCTCTATCCCTTGGAGGAGCCACCTCAGGTCACCCTCAAACGCTTCAATGCCCAGGTGCAATACCGAGACGGCAATTACAAAGGTGACTTCAAGGGTGACCTCGACGGCCCCGCCGGGGCGTTCAACGTGGCCAGCCCCTTCGAGGGCGACCTGAGCCAGGTGCGCTTGCCACAGTTTGCCTTGACGGCCGGGCAGGGCAAGGCTGCTGGTAGTGTTGCCGTTCGTTTCGCCGACACACTGGCCTGGGATGTGGATGTGCAACTGTCAGCGCTGGACCCTGCGTTCTGGCTGGCGGAGATGCCAGGCTCCCTGGGCGGGCCCCTGCGCAGCAAAGGCGAGCTAAAGAACGAGCGCCTGCAGGTGCAGGCTCAGCTTGATCTCAAGGGGCGCTTGCGGGGTCAACCTGCCGTGCTCAAGGTGGAGGCCGACGGCGCGGACGAGCGCTGGACACTCGCAAGTCTTGCCGTGCAGTTGGGCGATAACCGCATCAATGGCAGTGGCAGCCTGCAACAGCGCTTGGCCGGTCGCATCGATCTCGATCTGCCACGCCTGGGCCAGCTCTGGCCGCACCTTCAAGGGCGGGTGAATGGCCGCCTGGATGTCGCCGGTACGTTACAAGCGCCGCAAGGGACCTTGACCCTCCAAGGGCAACAACTTGGCCAGGCGCAGAATCGGATCCAACGCCTGGACCTCGACGCCAAGCTAGACAGCGCGCAACGCGCCCTGGTTAGCTTGAAAGCTGGCAATATCCGCCTGGACGAAACGGCCTTGGGCAATCTGGACATCAACGGCAAAGGGGATATCCGCCAGCAAGCAGTCACCCTCGCGCTCGACGGGCCGCAGCTCAAGCTGAATCTGGCATTGGACGGTCAACTGGCCAAGGGTGACTGGCGCGGCCGTCTGGCAGAGGGGCGTATCCAGGCCGGTGGCCAGGATTGGCGCTTGCAGGCTCCGGCAAAACTGCAGCGCCTGGCCAGCGGTCAGCTTGATCTGGGCGCCCATTGCTGGCGCGCCGGGCAGGCGAGCCTGTGTGGCGAGGACCAGCGGTTGATGCCCGAGCCGCGGCTGCGCTATCACCTCAAGCAATTCCCGCTGGACAGCCTGGCCCAGTGGTTGCCGAAGGATTTCGCCTGGCAGGGCCTGCTCAATGCAGACATCAACCTGGACATTCCAGACGCCGGGCCCAAGGGCAACATCCGCGTCGATGCCAGTGGCGGCACCCTGCGGGTACGCGACCAGGACCGCTGGATCGACTTCCCGTACCAGGTGCTGCGTCTGGACAGTACCCTTGCTCCCCGTCGGGTCGACACCCGCCTGGATTTTCGCGGCGAGCGCCTGGGTGAGCTGAGCCTGAGCACCCGAATCGACCCGCTGGGCAAGCACAAGCCGCTGTCAGGGGATTTCCGCCTGACGGGCCTGGACTTGTCCGTAGCGCGTCCCTTCGTGCCGATGGTCGAGCGCCTCACCGGTCAGCTCAATGGCAGCGGTCGTTTGTCCGGCACGCTGTTGAGTCCACAGGTCAATGGCAACCTGGCGCTCAGTGGCGGCGAAGTCAGTGGTGCGCAGTTGCCGGTCAGCCTCAAGAACCTTTCGCTGCAGGCGCTGATCGCCGGTGAGCAGGTACAGCTGAACGGCAATTGGCAAAGCGGCGAGGCCGGCCGTGGCCAATTGGAGGGCAACCTGACCTGGGGCCAGGCCCTAGCCATGGATTTGCGTTTGAGGGGCCAACAATTGCCCGTCAACGTCGAGCCCTATGCGGCTCTTGAAGTTGCGCCAGACCTGACCATCCGGCTGGTCGATGACAAGCTGGCGATCGCTGGCAAGGTGAAGGTGCCCAAGGGCAAGATCACTGTGCGCGAATTGCCGCCATCGACCGTCAAGGTTTCGGATGACACGGTGATCGTCGGCGATCAGACCGAAGAAGGTGCGCCGCCCATGGCGATCGCCATGGACGTCGATGTGGACGTGGGGCAGGACAAACTGTCGTTCAAAGGCTTTGGTCTGACAGCCAACCTGCTCGGGCATGTGCACATCGGCAACAACATGGATACTCGCGGTGAACTCAGTCTGGCCGACGGTCGCTACCGCAAATATGGCCAGAACTTGATCATCCGTCGGGCGCGGCTGCTGTTCGCCGGTCCGATCGACCAGCCGTACCTGGATATCGAAGCGATCCGTCGGGTCGACGATGTCATCGCTGGCATTCGCCTCAGTGGCAATGCCGAGCAGCCGACCACCAAGGTGTTTTCCGAGCCCGCCATGAGCCAGGAACAGGCACTGTCCTACCTGGTACTGGGCCGGCCTCTGACTGCCACGGGCGAGGACAACAACATGCTGGCCCAGGCGGCCCTCGGGCTTGGCCTGCTGGGCGGGGAGGAATTGACAGGTGGCCTGGCCTCGAGTCTCGGCATCGAGGACTTCCAACTAGGGTCCGAAGGCTCGGGCAACAGCACCAGCGTGGTGGCCAGCGGTAACATCACCGAGCGGCTGAGCTTGCGCTACGGCGTCGGGGTGTTCGAGCCGGCCAATACCATCGCGTTGCGCTACAAACTGAGCAGAAAGGTTTTCCTGGAGGCGGCCAGCGGCTTGGCCAGTTCCTTGGATATCTTCTACAAGCGCGATTTTTGAACCCTTCACAGCTTTCAGCAAACGTGTCGAGTGCCTCATCCCTCAAGGGGTGGGGCGCTTGCTGTTGAGAGGCGCTCAAACAGCTGGGCCTCGTGCTGCTTTGGCATTTAGGCCAGCAGATCTCAGCTCGCGTGATCTTCCTGTCGGCGAATATTGCCGATCTGGCGCAAGCTCAAGCCGTACTTGTCCGCCAACAGACTGCGCGAAAGACCGTCAGCACTTTCCTGTTTGATTTGCAGGTTGCGCAGTTGGCGAATGAAGTGATCCGGCTTCGGGATTTCCAGGGCGACACCGGCAAAACGCTTGATCAGGCTTTGCAAGGCCTCGGGAGGCAATAGATCGGCAAGCTTGGTACGTTCCAGGTGCTTGGGGATGTATTTGGGGCGACCGCCATAAGCGCAAGTCAGTCGGTAGGCGTTTTCTATGCCGATGCATTCGATCAGCGATTGCAGGGAGTGAGGCAGTTGGGAAATATCGATGCGATTGAGGTCTGGCAGTTCCATTGGTGATTCCTCGGAGAAATAAGCAGGCGCAGGGCATGGTGGTCCATGTCGAAAGGCGGGCGGGCTTTGCCTCAATGGGCGAAGTCGTCGTCGGCCTGAGCTTGATTCTCCGGCAGCCACGAGTGGGGTCGCTAGGCGCCAAGCGGATCGGCGGGTGTAGCCTTCTGGCATGAGGTTGTGCAGGCAGCGAGGGTCGAACACGTAGGATGTGGCGTCAACAAAGCCCTGAAGGCCTTGATGACTCGTATTTGCAGTTTGCATTGCGCATCGGAGGGTGACCCTACCTTCACCCCATGACGCGAGTGCCGGGGAAGGGCTAGATGCAAAAGCGCCGCCTATGGGGGGGACGTTGTATCATGGCCTCGGCTCGTCGCGAGCCATATGTCCCTGATGTCGCAAGGAACCTTCGATGACACATGTGCAACGCTTGAAATACTCGATCCTGATCATCCTGGTGGTGCTGGGCATCATGCTGGGCCTGTCCTACCTGCAAAAGCAGGGGACCATTACCGAGCAGACCTTCCAGTACATCGCCATCGCCATTGCCGTAGTCGTGGTGGTGATCAACGCAATCCTGCGTCGCAAGGTCGGGCCCAAGCCTTGAAGCAGGCGGGCCGGCCAAGTGCGGCCGGCCATGGGGTCATCGGGCGGTGGCTTGCTCCAGCACGGCCCGAGCCTCGGGGTTGAGGCTGTAGCACTTGTCGTTGCCCAGGCTGATCACGCCTTCGGCGCACAGCCGCTTGAGCACCTCGCGCACGCTGAGAAACGACAGTGGGATGTCCAGCTGTTCCAACTGCGCATGGACGCCGCGCACCCCGATGCTGCGCCCGTCGCGATCGGCGGCGTGCAGGGCATCGATGACTTTGAGGCGGATCAGGCTGGTACGCAGGCCAAAGGTTCGCAGCAATTCGCGGATCTGCTCGTTACCGGCACGCACCTCGGCGCCAGCGACCGCTCGGACCGTGGCCAGGCGAGGGCCGCTCTGCAACGCAGGTTGTGGGTCGTACATGTGAATGCTCCTTTTCGTGGGCTGTCCCGAAAACATGAGTGCCTCACTTAATAGGACGAATGAGATGGGCAAAACTGCAGCCCTTGGCGAAAAAAAATCGCTGCTTTGTGTTGAAGACGTCGCGCTGGGTTGTCTTGCGTAAAATTTTCACCGGGCTGTTCGTCTGATCGGGATGACCCTTCCAATCCCAGGAGTGCCCGTGTCCATACTCCCGCGTCACCTGACCCACCTTGGGCTGGCAGCCGTTCTGCTCAGCTCAGGCCTTGCCGCGCAAGCCCTTGAAGCCACTGGCGAGGCATCGGCGCAGATCCGCCGGACCTCTTTTGGCGTCCCGCATATCCTGGCCAAGGACGAACGAAGCCTGGGGTATGGCATCGGTTATGCCTATGCCCAAGACAACCTTTGCTTGCTGGCCAACGAAGTGCTGACTGTCAATGGTGAGCGCGCGCGCTACTTCGGTGCCCGGGGCAAGACGATCGAGCAGCGTGAGAACCTCGACAGCGATACGTTCTTCGCCTGGCTCAATACCGACTCGGTGGTCAACGCCTTCCTCCAGGCCCAGCCAGACCCGGTGCGTCAGCGGCTGGAGGGGTATGCCGCGGGTTACAACCGCGCCCTTGCCGAGCGCAGGGGCCAGGGGCTGCCGATTGAATGCGGCAATGGCGACTGGGTGCGGCCGATCACCAGCCTGGACCTGGCCAAGCTCACCCGCCGGCTGTTGGCAGAGGGGGGCATCGGTCAATTCGTCGAGGCGCTGGTGGCGGCCTCACCGCCGCAAGCGGCCGAGCGAGGGGAGGGGCGGGACTTCAGCGCCGCCTTGGCGCGCCAGGCGCAGTTCGCCTCGGCCCGAGGCAGCAATGCGGTAGCGGTCGGCGCCGAGCGTTCATCCACCGGCGGCGGTCTGTTGCTGGCCAATCCACACTTCCCATGGGAGGGAGGCATGCGTTTTTATCAGATGCAGCTGACCATCCCGGGGCAGTTGGATGTCATGGGCGCCGCGTTGCCGGGATTGCCATTGATCAATATCGGCTTCAACCGCCACCTGGCCTGGACCCATACCGTCGATACGTCCAAGCACTTCACCTTGTACCGCCTGCAACTCGACCCGAAGGACCCCACTCGCTATCTGCTCGATGGCAAGTCCGTGCCACTGACCCGCCAGACCTTGAGCGTGACGGTCAAGGGTGAGGATGGCCAGCTGCAGCGAGTCCAGCGACATGTCTATACCTCGAGCTTCGGCCCGGTGGTGCAGTGGCCTGGCCGGCTGGACTGGGACCGGCAACACGCCTACAGCCTGCGCGATGCGAACCTGGAGAACACCCGGGTGTTGCAGCAGTGGGATGCGATCAACCGTGCCGACAGCCTGGACCGCCTCAAACAGGCGGTGGGGCAGATCCAAGGCGTTCCATGGGTCAACACCCTGGCTGTCGATGCCGAGGGGCGAGCTGCGTATCTGAATCAGTCGGTGGTGCCTTATGTGGACCAGGCGCTGCTGGCGCGCTGCGGAGATCCGGCGGCAATCGAGCCACTGGTGGTGCTGGATGGCTCGCGCAGCGTGTGCCAATGGAAAACCGATGCGCAAGCGGCTCAACCCGGCATCTTCCCGGCGCGGCTACTGCCAAGTCTGGAGCGCCGCGACTTCGTGCAGAACTCCAACGACCCGGCCTGGCTGGCCAACCCTGCGCAACCCTTGACTGGTTACTCACCGTTGGTCAGCCGCGAAGGTCAGCCGTTGGGCCTGCGCAGCCGCTTTGCCCTGCAGCGCCTGCAAGGGGCCGGCAAACTCGGGATGGCCGAGCTGCAACGCATGGTGCTGGATGATGAGGTGTATGCCGCTAATCTCGTGCTCCCGGACCTGCTGGCCTGGTGCCAGGCGGCGCCATCCGATGTGCAAGCGGTGTGCGCAAGTCTGGGCGCCTGGAATGGCAAGGCCGACCTGGACAGCGGCGTGGGCCTTCTGCACTTTGCCAACATCGTCGAGGCGATGGCAGAGCATCCTGAAAGCTGGCGTGTAGCCTTCGATCCGGTCGATCCGCAGCATACGCCGCGCGGCTTGGCGGTGGAGCAGGCGTCGGTGAGCAAGCGTGTACATGAAGCAGCGCTGGCTTCGTTGGCACGGTTGGATGAGGCGGGTGTGAGTCTCGATCGCCAATGGGGACAGATTCAGCAGTCCGCCGATGGCACACCTGTGCCGGGTGGGCCTCAGGAGCTTGGGGTGTACAACGCGATGCACAGTGTCCCTGCGGGAGCGGGCAAACAGCAGGTCGTCAGTGGCACCAGCTATCTGCAGCTGGTCAGCTTCACCCGGCAGGGGCCACAGGCGTTTGGGTTGCTGGCGTTTTCGCAGTCAAGCGAGGCCGCATCGCCCTATGCCAGTGACCAGACCCGTGCGTTCTCTGCAAAGCAACTGGCACCGATCCCGTTCACCGAGGCGCAGATCAAGGCTGATCCGCAGTATCGGCAGTATGTGATCCGCGAGGGGGACAAGGCGGTGGTGGCCGGCGCAGGTCATTGAGCCAAGAAGGGGCGCTTGGCGCCCCATCGCGACGGCCCCGAATCAAGGAAAGTCGAACGGGGCCAGCTGGAAGCCTTGATCATCGACCTGCAAGGCCCAGCCACGGCGGTCCCAGTCACCCAGCACGATGCGTCGAGCCGGCTGCCCTTCGACCACCAGCTTGTGAAGCGCTGGTCGGTGGGTATGGCCGTGTACCAGGGTGCGCACGCCATGGGCTGCCATCACCTTGGGAACTTCCTCGGGTGTGACGTCGACGATCTCGGTGGACTTCATGCGTGTCTGCGACCGGCTTTCGCTGCGCAGCTTACGCGCCAACTTCTGTCGGGTGGACAGCGGCAGGTGACGCAGGATCCACAGGCTCAGCGGGTTGCGCAGGTAGCGACGCAGCTTCATGTAGGCCAGGTCGCGGGTGCACAGGGTGTCGCCATGCATCAACAGCACCGGCTCGCCACCGAGTTGCACCACGCTGGGGTCAGCCAGCAGGGTACAGCCTGCCGCTTCGCAAAAGGCTTGGCCGATGAGGAAGTCGCGGTTGCCGTGCATCAGGTAGATCGCCGTGCCGCTGTCGCTTAGCCGACGCAGGGCCTGGCAGATCGACTGCTGGAAAGGCGTCATGGCATCGTCGCCGATCCAGGCTTCGAAGAAGTCGCCGAGGATGTATAGCGCCTTGGCATGCCGGGCACGGCCGTCGAGCAGATCAAGAAACGCCCGGGTTATGTCCGGGCGTTCTTCTTGCAGGTGCAGATCGGAGATCAGCAGAATCACTCAATGATCTCGGCTTTCTCGATGATCACGTCGTCCTTCGGCACGTCCTGATGGCCGGCCTTGGAACCGGTGGAGACGCCTTTGATCGCGTCGACCACGTCACGGCCTTCGATCACTTCGCCGAACACGGCGTAGCCCCAGCCCTGGACGTTCTTGCCGCTGTGATTGAGGAAATCGTTGTCGGCGACGTTGATGAAGAATTGCGCCGAGGCGGAGTGCGGTTCCATGGTGCGGGCCATGGCGATGCTGTACTTGGCGTTCTTCAGGCCGTTGTCGGCTTCGTTCTGGATCGGGGAACGGGTTGGCTTTTGCTTCATGCCCGCTTCGAAACCACCACCCTGGATCATGAAGTTGTTGATCACGCGGTGGAACACGGTGCCGTTGTAGTGACCGTCCTTGACGTACTGAACGAAGTTTTCGACGGTTTTCGGTGCCTTTTCGCCGTCCAGTTGCAGGACGATGTCGCCGTGGTTGGTGCTCAGTTTGACTTTGGACATGCTGAATTCGCTCTTTGAAAGGCATTCGGAAAATGGGCTGCGCAGGGCGCGTACTGTCACCTGACGCAGGATCGGGCGACCGCGACACAAGGCGCGCGTCGGCCATTTTGCATGGCTTGCGACAAATCGCGCCAGTTTGTCGGTGCCCGGCTGTCAGCAGCTTGACTGCTTCGGCTATGATAGGCCCTTTGATTCAATCGGCCTACCCAGGCCGGATACCAGCATTCAAGGATCCTATGAGCAAGCCCACTGCCGAAAACGCGCCCAACGCCGCTGCCAAAGGCGCCCCCGCCGTCCCTGCAAACTTCCTGCGGCCGATCGTCCAGGCCGATCTGGACTCGGGCAAGCACAGCAGCATCGTCACCCGTTTCCCGCCGGAGCCCAATGGTTACCTGCACATCGGCCACGCCAAGTCGATTTGCGTGAACTTCGGGCTGGCCCAGGAGTTCGGGGGCGTCTGCCACCTGCGTTTCGACGACACCAACCCGGCCAAGGAAGACCAGGAGTACATCGACTCCATTCAGCGTGACGTCAAATGGCTGGGCTTCGAGTGGGCAGGCCCGGTGCGCTACGCTTCGGACTACTTCGATCAATTGCACGACTGGGCCGTGGAGCTGATCAAATCGGGCGATGCCTATGTCTGCGACCTCACCCCTGAGCAAGCCAAGGAATACCGCGGCAGCCTGACCGAGCCAGGCCGCAACAGCCCGTTCCGCGACCGCAGCGTCGAGGAAAACCTCGACTTGTTCGCGCGCATGAAGGCCGGCGAGTTCAAGGATGGCGAGCGTGTGCTGCGCGCCAAGATCGACATGGCGTCGCCTAACATGAACCTGCGCGACCCGATCCTCTACCGCATCCGTCATGCCCACCATCACCAGACCGGCGACAAGTGGTGCATCTACCCCAACTACGACTTCACCCACGGTCAATCGGACGCCATCGAGGGCATCACCCATTCGATCTGCACCCTGGAGTTCGAAAGCCACCGTCCGTTGTACGACTGGTTCCTCGACAAACTGCCGGTGCCAGCGCGCCCGCGCCAGTACGAGTTCAGCCGTCTGAACCTCAACTACACCATCACTTCCAAGCGCAAGCTCAAGCAACTGGTTGACGAAAAGCACGTCGATGCCTGGGACGACCCGCGCATGTCGACCCTGTCGGGCTTCCGCCGCCGCGGCTACACGCCGGCCTCGATCCGCAACTTCTGCGAGATGATCGGCACCAACCGCTCCGACGGTGTGGTCGACATGTCCATGCTCGAGTTCAGCATCCGTGACGACCTCGACCGCACCGCGCCGCGCGCCATGTGCGTCCTGCGTCCGCTGAAGGTCGTCATCACCAATTACCCGGAAGGCAAGGTCGAGCAACTCGAACTGCCGCGCCATCCGAAAGAAGACATGGGCGTGCGCGTATTGCCGTTCTCCCGTGAGTTGTACATCGACCGTGACGACTTCATGGAAGAGCCGCCCAAAGGTTACAAGCGCCTGGAGCCTGCTGGTGAGGTGCGTCTGCGCGGCAGCTACGTGATCCGTGCCGACGAGGCCATCAAGGATGCCGACGGCAATATCGTCGAACTGCGCTGCTCGTATGATCCGGACACCCTGGGCAAGAACCCCGAGGGCCGCAAGGTCAAGGGCGTGATCCACTGGGTTCCGGCCGAAGGCAGCGTGGAGTGCGAGGTGCGCCTGTACGACCGCCTGTTCCGTTCGCCGAACCCGGAGAAGACCGAGGAGGGCGGCAGCTTCCTGGACAACATCAACCCGGATTCGCTGCAGGTGCTGACCGGCTGCCGCGCCGAGCCGTCGCTGGCCCAGGCCGCGCCTGAGGACCGCTTCCAGTTCGAGCGCGAAGGCTACTTCTGCGCCGACCTCAAGGACAGCCAGCCGGGCCGTCCGGTGTTCAACCGCACCGTCACCCTGCGTGACTCCTGGGGCAGCTAAGGAATCGCCGTGCTTACCATCTACAACACCCTGAGCAAGACCAAGGAAGCCTTCAAGCCCCTGGACGGCAACAAGGTGCGCATGTACGTGTGCGGCATGACCGTGTACGACTATTGCCACCTGGGCCACGGCCGCAGCATGGTCGCTTTCGACCTGATCACCCGTTGGCTGCGCAAGAGCGGCTACGAGCTGACCTACGTGCGCAACATCACCGACATCGACGACAAGATCATCAACCGCGCCAATGACAACGGCGAGCGCTTCGATGAGCTGACCGCGCGCATGATCGATGCCATGCACGAAGACGAGCGCCGTCTGAACATCCTGCCGCCGGATCAGGAGCCGCGCGCCACCGACCATATCCCCGGCATGCACGCGATGATCCAGACCCTGATCGACAAGGGCTATGCCTACGCACCGGGCAATGGCGACGTGTACTACCGGGTCGGCAAGTTCGTCGGCTACGGCAAGCTGTCGCGGCGCAAGATCGAAGACTTGCGCATCGGCGCGCGGATCGAAGTGGGCGAAGCCAAGCAGGACCCGCTGGACTTCGTCCTGTGGAAAGCCGCCAAGCCGGGCGAGCCGAGCTGGGAGTCGCCGTGGGGGCCGGGTCGTCCGGGCTGGCACATCGAGTGCTCGGTCATGTCCACTTGCTGCCTGGGCGAGAGCTTCGACATCCACGGTGGCGGCAGCGACCTGGAGTTCCCGCACCACGAGAACGAGATCGCCCAGAGCGAGGCGGCCACTGGCAAGCCTTACGCCAATGCCTGGATGCACTGCGGCATGATCCGTATCAACGGCGAGAAGATGTCCAAGTCGTTGAACAACTTCTTCACCATCCGTGATGTGCTCGACAAGTATCACCCTGAGGTGGTGCGCTACCTGCTGGTGGCCAGCCACTATCGCAGCGCCATCAACTACTCCGAGGACAGCCTGCGTGAGTCCAAGGGTGCCTTGGAGCGCTTCTACCACGCGCTGCGTGGTCTGCCGCGTGTCGAGGCCAAGGGAGGCGAGGAGTTCGTCGAGCGTTTCAGCGTGGCGATGAACGACGATTTCGGTACGCCGGAGGCCTGCGCCGTGCTGTTCGACCTGGTGCGCGAGATCAACCGCCTGCGTGACAGCGACCCTGAGGCCGCTGCCGGTCTTGCGGGCCGTCTGCGTGAGCTGGGTGATGTGCTGGGTGTACTGCAACTGGACGCCGATGACTTCCTGCGCGCCGGGGCTGAGGGCAAGGTCGACGCCGCTGAAGTGGAAGCGCTGATCCAGGCGCGCTTGCAGGCGCGTGCGGACAAGAACTGGGCCGAGTCCGACCGTATCCGTGACCAGCTGACCGCCATGGGCGTGGTCCTGGAAGACGGCAAGGGCGGTACCACCTGGCGCCTGGCTGACTGATCGATGCGTTGATTGGGGCTGCTTTTTGCAGCTTTTCGCGGGTCAACCCGCGAAGGGCCGCAAGGCGGCCCCAGTCATTACTTGGCTGGCCCCGCCAACGGGCAATGCAGCATCAGCTTCGCTCCGCCCAGCTCGCTGCTTCCCACCTCCAGCCGGAACCCATGCAGGTCGACGATCGCCGCGACGATCGACAGCCCCAGCCCGAACCCCGGGTGGCGATGGCCTTCCTCACTGCGATAGAAACGCTTCAACACTGCCGCGCGCTCTTGCTCCGGAATCCCCGGTCCACTGTCCTCGATGGCGATGTACAGGCCACTGGCGTACTCACGTGCCTGGATCCGTACCTGTCCACCTTCCGGTGTGAACTTGATGCCGTTACCCACCATATTGGCCAGCGCCTCGAACAGCAGTTCCCGGTCCCCGTGCAGCGCCGGCAACTGCGCGGGCTGCTCCAGGGTCAGGCGGATGCCACCATCTTCGGCCAGCGGCAGGTAGAAGTCGAAGAGCTCCAGCAGCAAGGCGTGGGGATCGAGTTCGACGAACCCGGCGCGGCGCTGACGGTCTTCCAGTTCGCTGATGCGTAACAGTCCGCGAAAGCGCGCCATCAGCGTGTCGGTCTCGGCAATTGCCTGCTCCAAGGCCTGGGCCTCGGGCGCGTTGTCACCGCCTTGCTGGCGGATCCGGTAAAGCTGCGCACGCAGGCGAGTGAGCGGCGTGCGCAGATCATGGGCGATGTTGTCACAAACACCCTTGACCTCGTGCATCAGCCGTTCGATGCGGTCGAGCATGGCATTGACGATGGCCGCTAGCATGTCCAGCTCGTCACGCCGCGCCGAAAGCGGTAGGCGATGGGTGAGGTCACCTGCGACGATCAGCTCGGCCTGGGCCTGGATCGCCCTGATACGTTTGAGCGGTCGCCTGCGCAGCAGGTACCAACCGGCGAAACCGGGGATCAAGGTCAGGGAGATGCCCCAGAGCAAGGCATGCAGGATGATCCGTGTGACCACGAACAGCGAGCCGTTGTCGCGGACCAGCACCAACCAGCGTCCATCCTTGATGCGGATCGCCACGGCGTCGCAGCTGTCGCGGGGCAGGTGTGGGTCGTCGGCATCCAGGCATCGCTTGAGTTCGTGGACTTCGCCATCGAGCCCGAGCTCCGGCGGGATGAAGCGCACACGCCCGCCAATGGGGTTGAGCTGGGCGTCGAACAGGCCGTAGGCGTCGAAACCGCGCTCCTCGAACGCCTGGCTTGCGATCAGCGCATCGTCGAGCTGCTTGCCACTCATGTGGGAGAACAGGTGCTGGCGTTGCAGCATGGAATGGCGGGTGAGCTTATTCAGGTAGCTTGAGACCTCGAAGTACAGCACTCCCATGAGGATGCTGCTCCAGGCCACGAACAGGAAGCTGTACAGTGCCAGCAGGCGGCTGGTGGATGAGCTCCAGCCCTTAGACGGGTTCGGCAATGGCATAGCCGGAGCCCCGCACGGTACGGATGAGCGGGTTCTGGCCAGGCGGGTCGATCTTCTTGCGCAGGCGACCGATGTGCACGTCGATCAGGTTGGTGCCAGGGTCGAAGTGGTAGCCCCAGACTTCTTCGAAAATCATCATCCGGGTGATGACCTGGCCGGCATGGCGCATCAGGTATTCCAGCAACTTGTATTCAGTCGGTAGCAGATTGAGGGTCTGCTCGCCACGGCGCGCTTCGTGGCTGATCAGGTCCAATTCGAGGTCGGCGACCTGCAGACGGGTCTGGGTCACGGGCACGCTGTTGCGGCGCAGCAGTACTTCGACCCGTGCGGCCATCTCGTCGGAGGCGAACGGCTTGGTCAGGTAGTCGTCGCCGCCGGCGCGCAAGCCGCGCACGCGCTCGTCGACATCGGAGAGGGCGCTGATCATCAGGATGGGGGTGGCGATCTTGAGGTTGCGCAGGGTGGTGACGATGGTCAATCCATCGACCTCGGGCAACATGCGATCCAAGGTGATCAGGTCGTAGCCTCCACCGATGGCCTTGGACAGGCCTTCACGGCCATTGTCAGCCCAGTCCACTTCCAGGCCATGGCTGGACAGTTCGGCGACGATCTCCTGGGCAGTGACGGCGTCGTCTTCGATGGTCAGTACGCGGGGCATGCTAGTACCTGGGCAGCGATTGGAGGCTTGATTGTGCCAAAGAATAGACACTGCGCGATTTAAGAAAAATTCATCTGCTGCATCAAGACCTGATCGGCCTGTGTCTGAGGGGCCGAGATCCCCTTTGACCTTCGGTGAACGGGCGCACCGCCAAAGGCGGGTATGGCCAATGAAAACGGGGCATGCCATTGCTGGCATGCCCCGTTTTCAAGGGGAGGACGGAGCCTCAGGCGACCTTGACGATCCAGCCGGCTGGCGCTTCGACGTCGCCGCTCTGGATGCCGGTCAGCTCGTTGTAGAGCTTCTGGGTGACCGGGCCGACTTTCTCCAGGTCGTGGAAGACGTGCAGCTTGCCGTTGTACTCGATCCCGCCGATCGGCGTGATGACTGCGGCGGTACCGCAGGCGCCGGCTTCGACGAAGCGATCGAGGTTGTTGATCTCGACATCGCCTTCGACCACTTTAAGGCCCAGGCGCGAGGCGGCCAGTTCCATCAGCGACAGACGGGTGATGCCCGGCAGGACGGAGGCCGATTTCGGGGTGACGAACTCGTTGTCCTTGGTGATGCCGAAGAAGTTGGCCGAACCGACTTCCTCGATCTTGCTGTGGGTCAGCGGGTCCAGGTAAATGGCATCGGCGAAGTTGTTCTTCTTCGCTTCGGCACCTGGCATCAGGCTGGCCGCATAGTTGCCACCGACCTTGGCGGCGCCGGTACCTTGCGGGGCGGCGCGGTCATAGCTGGAGATGGTGAAGTTGTGCGGTTTCATGCCGCCTTTGAAGTACGAGCCGACCGGGATGGCGAAGATCGAGAAGATGAACTCCGGCGCGGTGCGCACGCCGATGTTGTCGCCGGTGCCGATGACGAACGGACGCAGGTAAAGGGCGCCTTTGCCGTGCGGTGGTACGAAGCGCTCGTTGGCCTTGACCACTTGCTTGCAGGCCTCGATGAACACATCGGTCGGCACTTGCGGCATCAGCAGGCGGGCGCAGCTGCGCTGCATGCGGGCGGCGTTCTGGTCAGGGCGGAACAGATTGATCGAGCCGTCCTTGCAACGATAGGCCTTCAGGCCTTCGAAGCATTGCTGGCCATAGTGCAGGGCGGTGGAGCCTTCACTGATGTGCAGCACGTTGTCTTCGGTCAGGGTGCCTTTGTCCCACTCGCCGTTGCGCCATACGGACAGGTAGCGCTTGTCGGTCTTGATATAGTCGAAGCCCAGCTTGTCCCAGTTAATGCTCTCGTTACTCATGACACCCTCTTGTATTGCCTAGGGCCTGATCGCTCAGGCTGCTTTTATATGCGCACCTCGCCACGATAATACATCCGCCGCGGATCCGAAACGTCCAGTCATGAATTGGCCAGACGGGCGACGGGCTGGGTCAGCCCTTGCGAAGACGCGGTGCGCTGAACCTTTTCATTCAGCCTCAAGCGAAGAGTTGGCCCGTTACCTGCTATGTCCCTGCCAAAGAATTTGATCAAGTGGTCAGGCCTGCAGGCATCCAGCGCTGCCTCTGACCCGCTTCACGGCCGCAAGGCCGCGTGTTTTCGGGGGCTGGTGGATGTCGTTGGCGCAGCGCAAGGAACAACTCGAGCAGCAACCTGGCTGGAGCGCCTGTCTCCAACTGCGCTTCATCCAGTGCGAAGGGATGACCCGCCTTGGTGCGCGACGGCACTTCGGTCCTCTTTTGGTGCAGCGTCCGTTCCATCCCGAAGGAGCACCCTGTCATGTCTATGTCCTGCATCCGCCAGGTGGCATCGTCGCCGGTGACCGGCTGGAATTGGAGGTTCATCTAGAACCTGGCAGCCACGCACTGCTGACCATGCCGGGGGCGAGCAAGTTCTACCGCAGCATCGGGCCTACGGCACGGCTCACGCAGCGGTTCCACCTGGCGGCGGGCAGCACGCTGGAATGGCTGCCCCAGGACAGCATCTTCTTCAGTGGCGCGCGAGCCAGGCTCGACAGCCGCTTCACGCTCGAGCCCGGTGCACGGTTGCTGGCCTGGGAAACCCTGTGCCTGGGGCGACCGGTCATGGGCGAGCGCTTCGAGCAGGGCGCACTCGACAGCAGCCTGTGCATCGAACTGGCAGATGACCCTGGGCTCCAGGAGCGGCTGCGCATCGAGGCCGGGGGGGTGGACAAGCTTGGCGGCTACCCGCTGGTCGCTACGTTTTGCGCAGCACCCGCCAACCCAGCGCTGCTCGAGCGCGTGCGCCAGGCACTGGAGGGCTTGGGCAATCCTGCTGGCGCCACCTTGCTGGGGCCCTTGCTGGTGATCCGCCTGCTCGACCATGACAACCAACACCTGCAATCCACCCTGCAGCGCCTCTGGCACCTGCTGCGTCCGGCTGTCCTCGGCCTGGCGCCGTGCCCGCCGCGCATCTGGGCCACCTGAGAGAGAGGCCATGGAGCTGACCCCAAGAGAGAAAGACAAACTGCTGTTGTTCACCGCAGCGTTGCTGGCCGAGCGGCGCCTGGCCCGTGGCTTGAGGCTCAACTACCCGGAGGCGGTGGCGCTGATCAGCGCCGCTGTGCTCGAAGGCGCCCGTGATGGGCGCAGTGTCGCCGAGCTGATGAGCCTGGGCCGTGAGGTACTGGGGCGGGCGCAGGTAATGGAGGGCGTGGCCGAGATGCTCCACGACGTTCAGGTCGAGGCGACCTTTCCCGACGGCACCAAGCTGGTGACCGTGCATGACCCCATCGTCTGAGGAGCCGAGCATGATCCCCGGAGAAATCCAGGTCGCTGACGGCGACATCGAACTCAACAAGGGCCGCCCGACTGTCAGCGTCAGCGTGGCCAACCACGGCGATCGTCCGGTGCAGGTCGGATCGCACTATCACTTCTATGAGGTCAATGATTGCCTGGTCTTCGAGCGTGAGGTGGCCCGGGGCTATCGCCTGGATATTCCGGCCGGCACCGCCGTGCGTTTCGAGCCTGGGCAGGCCCGCACCGTGCAGTTGGTCGCCTACGCCGGCAAGCGGGAGGTGTACGGCTTCCAGGGCAAGGTCATGGGCGCACTGGAGGGCAGGTCATGAGTCGAATATCCCGGCAGGCCTATGCCGACATGTTCGGTCCGACGGTCGGCGACCGTGTGCGCCTGGCCGATACCGCCCTGTGGGTCGAGGTGGAAAAAGACTTCACGGTCTATGGCGAGGAGGTCAAGTTCGGTGGCGGCAAGGTCATCCGCGACGGCATGGGCCAAGGCCAGATGCTCGCCGCTGAGGCGATGGACCTGGTGCTGACCAACGCCTTGATCATCGATCACTGGGGCATCGTCAAGGCCGATATCGGCGTGCGTCATGGGCGTATCGCCGCGATCGGCAAGGCGGGCAATCCGGATATCCAGCCAGGGGTCACCGTCCCCGTCGGGCCGGGCACCGAAGTGATCGCTGCCGAGGGCAAGATCGTCACTGCCGGTGGCATCGACTCGCACATCCACTTCATCTGCCCGCAACAGGTAGAGGAAGCCTTGATCAGTGGCGTCACTACGTTCATTGGGGGCGGCACCGGGCCGGCCACCGGCACCAATGCCACCACCTGCACGCCCGGCCCCTGGTACTTGGCGCGCATGCTCCAGGCCGCTGACAGCCTGCCGATCAACATCGGCCTGTTGGGCAAAGGCAATGCTTCGCGGCCCGAAGCCTTGCAGGAGCAGATCGCCGCTGGAGCGGTGGGCCTGAAGCTGCACGAAGACTGGGGCTCCACGCCGGCTGCCATCGATTGCTGCCTGGGCGTGGCCGAGGCGCTGGACATCCAGGTGGCGATCCACACCGACACGCTCAATGAGTCCGGGTGTATCGAAGACACCCTGGCCGCCATCGGTGATCGCACCATCCACACCTTCCACACCGAAGGTGCCGGTGGCGGTCATGCGCCGGACATCATCCGCGCAGCCGGGCAGGCCAATGTATTGCCCTCTTCGACCAACCCGACGCTGCCCTATACCGTGAATACCGTCGACGAACACCTGGACATGCTCATGGTCTGCCATCACCTGGACCCGAGCATTGCCGAGGACGTGGCCTTCGCCGAGTCGCGCATACGCCGCGAGACCATTGCCGCCGAGGATATCCTCCATGACATGGGGGCTTTCGCGATGACCTCTTCAGACTCCCAGGCCATGGGCCGGGTGGGCGAGGTGGTGCTGCGCACCTGGCAAGTGGCGCACCAGATGAAGCTGCGCCGCGGGCCGTTGTCGCCTGACAGCGATTACAGCGACAACTTCCGGGTCAAGCGCTACATCGCCAAGTACACCCTCAACCCGGCCCTGACCCATGGCATCGCCCATGAGGTGGGATCGGTGGAGGTGGGCAAGCTTGCTGACTTGGTGCTCTGGTCGCCGGCCTTCTTCGCCGTCAAGCCGGCCTTGGTGCTCAAGGGCGGAATGATCGTCACGGCGCCGATGGGCGATATCAATGGCTCGATTCCCACGCCGCAACCTGTGCATTACCGGCCAATGTTCGGCGCACTCGGCGCGGCCCGGCAGGCCACGCGCATGACCTTCCTGCCGCAATTGGCCATGGACAGGGGCCTGGCCGAGACGCTTGGCCTGCGCAGTCTGATCGGTGTGGCCCGCGGCTGTCGGCGGGTACGCAAGGCCGACATGGTCCACAACAGCCTGCAACCGCATATCGAGGTAGATGCCCAGACCTATCAGGTGCGCGCCGACGGCGAGCTGCTGGTGTGCGAACCGGCCCGCGAACTCCCGTTGGCCCAGCGTTATTTTCTGTTCTGAGGAAAACCCATGATTGTCCTGACCCGTCGACTCAACGAAGCAGGCCCTGTGACCGGCACCGTTACCCTGGACGTGGATAGCCGCATCAAAAGCCGCCTGCGTATCACCCTGGACGACGGCCGTGAGGCAGGCCTGATGCTTGAGCGAGGTCACCTGCTGCGTGGCGGCGAGCTGCTCGGTGACGCCGAAGGTCGCCATGTGGTGCAAGTGCTTGCCGCGCCCGAGCAGGTGTCCACGGTGCGTTGCACCGACCCGCTGCTGCTGGCCCGCGCGGCCTACCACCTAGGCAACCGCCATGTGCCGTTGCAGATCGAACCTGGCCTGCTGCGTTTCCAGCACGATCATGTCCTGGACGAGATGCTGCGCGGCCTGGGCTTGAGCGTCGTGATCGAGCAGGCGCCTTTCGAACCTGAAGCCGGGGCCTACCAGAGCGCGCCCCATCATCACGGCCACGACCATCAGTTCGTGCGCTTGCCTGCCCATTGCTGAGCCATCCTGGGAGTTTTCAATGAAAAAGACGTTAGCCGTTGTCCTGCTACTGGCGGCCCTGCCGGCCTTCGCCCACCCTGGTCACGACACTAGCCCCTTGCGCGACGGCCTGTTGCATCCACTGACCGGTCTCGATCATCTGTTGATGTTGCTGGGCACCGGTGTGCTGGCGGCCTTGACGCGCCGAAGCCTGGGTCTACCGCTGGCCACCTTGGCGGCGATGGTCGGTGGGGCGGTGTGCGGGCATCTGTTTGGTGACGTGCTGGGTATGGAAGCGATGATCGCCGTGTCGGTATGGGTGATCGCAGGCGCCTTGTTGCTGCCCAGTCGGCAAAGGCTGCTGGCAGTGATCATGCCGATGTTCGCCCTGTTCCATGGCTGGGCTCATGGCGTGGAGGCTACCCCCAGCGCGTTCTGGCTGTTCGGTTCAGGTTTCGTTCTCGTCAGCACGCTGCTGCTGGCAGTGGGCTTTGCCGTCGGCTGCCTGTTGCGTCGTCACACGGGCCTGCAGAAGGCCGTTGGTGGGGGGATACTGGCGGGGGCGGCCTTGGTGCTGGCCGGTTGATGGACGTCGACCTCGCGCTGCTGCGCCTACTGCAACTGGCCAGTCCAGGCCTGCCGGTAGGCGGTTTCACCTACTCCCAGGGGTTGGAGTGGGCCGTGGAGGCCGGTTGGGTGCGCGACACGGCAACCTTCGCTGCCTGGCAACGCGAGCAATTGAACGACACCCTCGGCTACCTCGACTGGCCAGTGTTGGCGCGGCTCTATCACGCCTGCCAGGCAAATGATGCCGGCGCCTTCGCGCATTGGAGCCGCTTCGTGCTGGCCAACCGTGAGACTGCCGAGTTGCGGCTGGAAGAACAGCAGCGTGGCAGTGCGCTGGCGCGGCTGCTCGATGGCTGGCAACTGGGGCAGGCCCCGGACTGGCGGGCCAGTCTCGACCTGAGCCAACTGAGCGGCATGGCCTGGCTTGGCGTGCATTGGTCCATCCCGTTGCGTCAGTTGGCCTTGGGCCACGGCTTTGCCTGGCTCGAAAGCGCGGTGATGGCTGGGGTCAAGCTGGTGCCGTTCGGTCAGCAGGCGGCCCAGACGCTACTGCGCGACCTAGGGCAGGCGCTGCCTGCCGTGCTCGACCGCGCCCTGGCGCTGGACGATGACCAGCTCGGCGGCAGCCTGCCGCGGCTCGCCATTGCCTCTTCCTGTCATGAAATTCAATACACCCGTTTGTTCCGTTCTTGAGGAAGACCTTCATGCAAAGTCATCAAAACCCCCTGCGCGTCGGCGTCGGCGGACCGGTCGGCTCCGGCAAGACCGCATTGCTCGAAGCCCTGTGCAAAGCCATGCGTGACCACTACCAACTCGCGGTCGTGACCAACGACATCTACACCAAGGAGGATCAGCGCATCCTCACCGAGGCCGGTGCCCTGGAGCCTGAGCGTATTGTCGGGGTGGAGACCGGTGGTTGTCCGCATACGGCGATCCGCGAAGACGCCTCGATGAACCTGGCTGCCGTAGAGGCGCTGGCGCGTAAGTTTGGCAATCTCGATGTGATCTTCGTCGAAAGCGGAGGCGACAACCTCAGTGCGACATTCAGTCCGGAACTCGCTGACCTGACGATTTATGTCATCGATGTCGCCGAAGGCGAGAAGATTCCCCGCAAAGGAGGGCCAGGCATCACCAAGTCGGATTTCCTGGTGATCAACAAGACCGATCTGGCGCCTCATGTCGGTGCTTCGCTGGAGGTGATGGAGCGCGATACCCGACGCATGCGCCCCGAGCGACCGTGGACTTTCAGCAATCTGAAGAAGGGCGAGGGGTTGCAGGCGGTAATCGATTTCATCGTAGAGCGTGGGATGTTGGGAGGTGGCGCTCCTTGAGTGGGGCCCAATGGTCGAACGAGGCTGGCGGCCAGATCAGCGTTGTCAGGGTGAGGTTGAAGGTGCCTCGCCCCATCAGCGCAGTCTCTGGAATGCGAAAAGAGCTGAATGATGTCTTGAGGGCAGTCGTAGGACGGAGCTCGAACGCGACATCGATTCAGCGTAATGACCGAGTAGATTTCCCGGTGCTAGAGAGGGCGTTGCCAGACGACAGTGGGCGTGGGTGAAGGACGAGGTCCCTCACCGGTCGGCAGGCAGATCATGACGGTTCGCCTGCTTCATCGACGTCAGAAACATTCGAGAAAACGATATGAAAAAACGTGCCGTAATCACGCTGATGTTCACCGTTGGCCTGACCCAGTTTGCCCACAGCAGCGAGTCCGCTCCTGGGGCCGCTACGCCGTCTCCAATTGTCCAGACCGGCGCCATCGCCGGCGATGCCCTGCTCAGCTATTGGGATTTCGGGCCAGAGTGCCCGGAGGGCACGGGCTGGACCGAAGCCGGGCACTGCCAGCCTTACTGGGACTTCGATTGACCCGGAGGTCTCGAGCGGTTCAGAGGCCTTTGCGTGCGTCGCTCGGATGACCCTGCAATGAGCCTTCGAGCTTGAGCGTCGCGCCATCGACCAAGGTCAACACCAGGTCCTCGATGGTGCCGGCCAGTCGATCCACAAAGATCGGCTGGCCATCCGGGTCAACGTCGTCATAGTAGAACCGAGTACCCTCCAGCCAGCCGACGGCGGTGTTGAGGTCGGTGTCGAGATAGTACTTTCCATCGAGGAAGAAACCCGTGAATTGCCAGGTGCGCTCCTCGTTATCGACGGTGTAGCGTTCGCCTGGTTGCATGCCGGTTGCGGGATCGAGCATGGTGCAGCCCTCCTTGAGTGGATGTCGGGTAGAAAACGCAAACCTCGTAGAGGTTCCTTACACAAGACAGAAGTACGTCTGACTGCGATCGAATGGAATCGCTGGCAGCGTACGCAGTCCACCTGTCAGGTGGCGTGTTCTGCAGGTAAGACGTCCGTTGTTCCAAACCAAGGAGAGATCACATGAAAGCACTGGTAATGACCGCCTTGCTGGTCACCGCCGGCCTTGCTCAGGCCGACCAAAAGGTGGAATTGAAGCTTGCCGGCCCGGACGGCCCAGGCAGGTCGATCGGGACGGTCACCCTCGAGCAGACCCCGTACGGGGCATTGCTCACACCGGATCTTGCCGACCTGCCTCCGGGTGTGCACGGCTTTCACTTGCACCAGCGCCCTTCATGCGACGCGGCCGAGGAGAACGGCAAGCCCGTGCCGGCAGGCGCCGCCGGGGGCCACTGGGATCCGGCGGCGACCAACGCTCACAAAGGCCCGTACGACGCAGGCGGCCATCGCGGCGACTTGCCAGCGTTGTATGTCGGTGCCGACGGCAAGGCTACGACTCCAGTATTGGCACCTCGACTCAAGGTGGACGATTTCAAGGAGCATGCCCTGATGGTGCATGCCGGTGGCGACAACCACAGCGACCATCCTGAGAAACTGGGCGGTGGCGGAGCCCGGGTAGCGTGCGGGGTGGTGCAGTAAGCGCATCCCAGGTGTACGCGATGTGACGTCGCAACCGCCCTGAACAGCCAGGGCTTTTCGGAGGGGCCGCTCTGCGGCCCTTTTGCGTGTCACACGGCTTTCACAGGCACTGCGTTGAACCTCACGGCTGCGCTCGTGCCATGAAAAATATCTTCAACCCATAGGCAAATCCTTGCTCACCCACGCGCCTGTGGGCCCAGCGCTAAGGTAAGGTGGCAGGAAAAATCCGCTACGCCGCATGCGGCGTCAGAGAGGTGCCTGTGGCTTCCTATACCTTGCGTCAACTCAAGTATTTCGTCACCACCGTGGAGGCCGGCAGCGTCGCCGAGGCATCGCGCCAGCTGTACATCGCGCAGCCGTCGATCTCCACGGCCATCAAAAGCCTGGAAGAGAGCTTCGGCGTCCAGTTGTTCATCCGCCACCATGCCCAGGGCGTTTCGCTGACCCCCAGCGGTAAGCGCTTCTATGCCAAGACCAAGGCGCTGCTGCAGATGACCCACGAGTTCGAGCAGAACGCCTTGGCCGACAACGACACCGTGGCCGGGCAGATCGATATTGGCTGCTTCGAGACGGTGGCGCCGCTGTATCTGCCCAGGTTGATCGCAGGCTTTCGTGAGCGTTATCCGGGCGTGGACATCCGCCTGCGCGATGGCGAGCAGCAGGACCTGATCCAGGGCCTGACCGCCGGCACATTCGATCTGGCTTTTCTCTACGACCATGACCTGGACGGCACCATCGAAGCCGAGCCATTGATGCCGCCGCAAAAGCCCTACGTGCTGCTTCCTGAAAAGCACCGCTTCGCAGGTCAGGCTCAGGTGTCGCTGCGTGACTTGTGCCCGGAGCCGATGATCCTGCTCGACGTCGCGCCGAGCCGCACCTATTTCGTCAGCCTGTTCAACGAGATGGGCCTGACGCCGAACATTGTCTTCAGTTCGCCATCGATCGAGATGGTGCGGGGGATGGTTGGGCAGGGGTTCGGGTTTTCGTTGCTGGTGACCCGGCCACATTCCGAATACACATACGATGGACAGCGGCTGGTGACGCTGGACATCGCAGAGCCGGTGGCCCTGTCGGGGCTGGCGGCGGCGCGGTTGAAGCGGGTCCAACTCACCAAACCTGCGCAGTTGTTCGTCGAGTTCTGCCGGGAGGAGTTGGCCAAGCTTTGAACTTCCATGAGCCCTGAACGGGCAAGCCCGCTCCCCAAGGCCTTGTCGCCTAAGGGGAGCGGGCTTGCCCGTAAGGGGGCTGCAAAGCAACCCCGCAAACGCCAGGGTGTTACGCCTGGTCCGGCACCACGGCGATCACATCGATCTCCATCAGCCATTCAGCCTGGGCCAGGCCCGCCACCACCAGCCCGGTGGAGATCGGGAATACGCCCTTGAGCCATTTACCGACTTCCTGGTACACCGGCTCCCGGAAGCGGGGGTCGGTGATGTAGGTGGTGGTCTTGACGATGTGCGACATGTCCGAACCGGCTTCTTCAAGCAGTTGCTTGACGTTCTTCATTGCCTGCTCGGCTTGGGCACGAGGATCGCCCAGGCCTACGAGGCGACCTTCGAAGTCGGTACCGACCTGGCCGCGCACATAGATCGTGTTGCCGGCGCGTACTGCCTGGCAGAGGTCGTTGTCCAGCGACTGATTGGGGTAGGTCGCCTTGGTGTTGAACATGCGGATACGGGTATGGGTAGGCATCAGTGCGCTCCGAGGGTGCTGACTTTCTGGATCGAGGTTGGGGACTGCTCGGCCTCTGCTTCACGCTGTTCGCGATCGCGGTAGGCCAGGTATGTGCGTTGGGTGGCGATGTGGCCGGCCACATGCTTGGCGTCGTGCCAGACGCCCCAGATGAATGATGAGCCGCGGCGCGACAGCCAGGGCAGGCCGAGGAAGTACACACCCGGCTCGCGGGATACGCCGCGCTGGTGCAGCGGCTTGCCGTTGGCATCGAACGTGTCGACCTGCAGCCAGCTGAAATCCACGCCGTAGCCGGTGGCCCAGATGATGGTGTTGACGCCGGCCTTGGCCAGGTCGAGCTCGCGCAGCGGGTGGCTGACGCATTCAGGATCGGGCAGGCGCTTGCGGGCTTCTGGCTCCTGCGGCAGGTCCAGGCCGTTACGCTCGATGTAGGCATCGGCGGCATCCAGCAGGGCCAGGTAGTTCTCATCGCCACGGCGGATGTTGTCGGCAAGGTCGTCCTGGAAGCGCACCACGCCGTTCTCGAACGACTGGGTCAGGCCGACCAGGGTCATGCCTTGGTGGGCGAGGGCGCGGAAGTCCACGGTATGGCCACCGCGGGCACCACTGACGGCGATGGTCACGTGTTCGCGGCCCGGTTTGGCGATCTCGGCGTCCCATTCGCCCAGCACACCCAGCCACCAGCAGAAGTCGCGGTTGCGGTAGGACCGTGGCGGACGGTCATGGGCGCCGACCGAGAGGTACACCTGGCGCCCGGCGCGCATCAGCTCTTCGGCGATCTGCACGCCGGAGGAGCCAGCGCCCACCACCAGCACAGCGCCTTCGGGCAGTTGCTCGGGGTTGTAGTAGGCGGCCGAGTGGATCTGGTGCAGGCGCTCGTCCTTCGGGGCGATGGCCGGAATCACTGGGCGTTGGAAAGGACCGGTAGCGGCCACTACGCGGTTGGCACGGATCACGCCTTCGTTGGTTTCGATGGTGAAGCCTGGGCAGTCGGCGTTGCGTACCACCTTCTTCACTTCAATGCCGGTCCGTACGGGCAGGTTGTACTTGCGCACGTAGGTCTCGAAGTAGTCGGCGACCTGGTCCTTGCCGGCGAAGGCGTCCGGATCGAGGTCGAATTCCAGGCCCGGGAAGCGGTCGTGCCAGACCGGGCCGTTGGCCACCAACGAATCCCAGCGCCCGGTGCGCCAGGCCTCGGCGATGCGCTTGCGCTCCAGCACCAGGTGCGGCACGCCGAGTTTGCTCAGGTGTTCGCTCATGGCCACGCCAGCCTGGCCGGCGCCGACCACGAGAGTGTCGATTTCGATGTTGTTCAATGTCATGTCTGAGCCCTTCTTGGAAGGCGGTTTTATTCAGGTCGGTGGGGTACCGCCTTTGCCTGAGGCCAGACTAGGGATGTGCTTTGCAACGCGAAAATATTATTTAGCTAATGATTGCCTATAAATTACCGAAGGCTTTGATTGGCGCGGCGTTGAGCTATGTTTCCTGTTTATTTAAGTGCCATTTTTATTGATGTTTTATGGCCTTAGTTTTTTCCTTTCCTGGTCCTAGGAAAAAGTTGGTTTCGTGGGTCAACGGCTTCTGCCCAGAATGTTCCCATTCGCGCGAAAAGTTGTTTTCGCAAGCGCATTGGACAGACCTTCAGGAGCCACAGGACATGACCTTTTCTATCATCGGCCGTTGCCAGGAAACCGGCCAGCTCGGTATCGCCATCAGCTCATCGAGCATCGCAGTAGGCGCACGTTGCCCTTGGGTACGTGCAGGTGTCGGCGCGGTGGCCACGCAGAACATTACCTTGCCCGCGTTGGGTCCGCAGATACTCGATGCCCTTGAGCAAGGTCAACTGCCGGCGGCCGCGCTGGACCGGGTGCTCACGGCCAATGGCTGGAGCGAGTACCGGCAGGTGACGGTGATCGACAGCCAGGGCCAAGTGGCATTGTTTACCGGCAAGGAAGCGCTCGGCGTGCACAACGCAGTGGCTGGCGAGCAGTGCGCGGCAGCAGGCAATCTGTTGTCTTCGATCCAGGTGATCGAGGCCATGGTCGCGGCCTTCGAACAAACGGCCGGGCACTTGGCCGATCGTCTGTTGGCTGCGATGCACGCGGCCATGGCCGCTGGCGGCGAAGCGGGGCCGGTGCATTCGGCAGCGATGAAGATTGCCGGTGAGCTGACCTGGCCGCTGGTGGACCTGCGGGTGGACTGGGCGGACGAGGACCCTATCGGCACGCTGGACAAACTGTGGCAAGACTACCGCCCGCAGATGCAGGACTACGTGACCCGTGCGTTGAACCCAACCGCTGCGCCAAGCTATGGAGTGCCAGGCGATGAGTGAGTCGAGCAGTCGCGAACTGCTGGCCCGGCTGGTGGGATTTGCCACCGTCAGCCGCGAGTCCAACCTGGCGCTGATCGGTTTCGTTCGTGATTACCTGGCCGGGCTGGGTGTGGACTGCGAGCTGTTCCACAACGAAGAGGGCACCAAGGCCAATCTGTTCGCCACCATAGGTCCTAAGGACCGGGGTGGTGTGGTGTTGTCCGGGCACACCGATGTGGTGCCGGTCGATGGCCAGGCCTGGACCGTCGAGCCTTTCGCGTTGACCGAACGTGACGGGCGTCTGTACGGGCGCGGTACGGCGGACATGAAAGGCTTCATCGCTTCGGTGCTGGCGGCGGTGCCAGCGTTTCTCGCGCAGCCGTTGAAATGGCCGGTGCATCTGGCGTTTTCATACGATGAGGAGGTTGGCTGCCTAGGTGTGCGCTCCATGCTGGCTGCACTCGAGCGACGTCCTCACAAGCCGCGCCTGTGCCTGATCGGCGAGCCTACCGAGCTCAAGCCAGTGCTGGGCCACAAAGGCAAATTGGCCATGCGTTGTCAGGTGCATGGCGCCGCGTGTCATTCGGCGTACGCGCCCTATGGGGTCAATGCGATCGAATACGCCGCGCGCCTGATCGGCAAGCTCGGCGAGATCGGCGATGGCCTGGCGCGTCCCGAGCACCATGACGAGCGCTTCGATCCGCCGTTTTCCACGGTGCAGACCGGCATGATCAAAGGGGGGCGGGCGCTGAACATCGTCCCGGCCGAGTGCGAGTTCGACTTCGAGGTGCGCGCCTTGCCGGGCTTCGAGGCCCAGGCCGTGGCCGACCAGTTGCAGACCTACGCCGAGGCCGAACTGCTGCCGCGCATGCGTGCGGTCAGCGCAGACAGTGACATTCGCCTGAAGCCGCTCAGTGCTTACCCTGGCCTGGCGACCCCGGCCGACAGCGAGGCGGCGAAACTGGTCGCGCTGCTCAGCGGCTCCGAGGAGTTTGGCACCGTGGCCTTTGGTACCGAGGGTGGGCTGTTCGATCAGGCGGGCATTGCGACGGTGGTCTGCGGGCCTGGCAGCATGGATCAGGGGCACAAGCCCGATGAGTTCGTCAGTGTCGAGCAGTTGCAGGCCTGCGATGCCATGTTGCTTCGCCTGGTGGCGCACTTGAGCGAGACTCGATAGAGCCTGGGGGCGCATTGCGCCCCTTTTCGCGACACAAGTGTCTGCTGCGGGCCGAGGTGCAAGCGATCAGAAGCTCGCCTTGACCTGCATTCCCACCACCAACGCGTTGTCGATGCGTTGCCCGGAGAATGCGCCCGGCTCGATGATGTACTGCACATCCGGTCGCAGGTTCAGCCAGGGTGTGGCCTGGTAGCCGTAGCTCAGCTCGATCAGCTGTTCGGCGCTGTCCAGGTTGGGGAAGTCTTGGCCAGCGGCCTGGGCGGCGTCCTCGAGCACATCGCGGCTACGGGGGTTGGGCACGGCGCGACCGTAGCCCAGCGCCAGGGTATCGTGCGGGCGCCCTTCGAACGGCTTGTACAGCACGACGCCTGCGCCATACCACTTGGTAAACGGCGAGGCCGCTTTGCTTGAGGCCGAGTACTGGCCGAAGGCGTGCAAGCTTCGGCCCGGCAGGGCAGGGTCGTTCCACACCGCCTGATCGACCAGCAGGTAATGGCCGCCGCGCCCGGACACTTCGTCATTGCGGCCGATGCGTTTGGCGTCGGAGCTGTCGTAGTAGTAGCCGAGCTTGTACTCGCCAGGCAGTTGGCCTTGCAGCTTGTACACCAGCTCGACCGGGACCACGGTGCCGGTCGTGTGCTTGGGCCCCAGGTGCCAGGCGCGGCTGGCGTTGCCGTTGCTTTCGGGGTCGACGTTGAACGCTGCCACACGCACCTGCCAGGCTGGCGACAGGTCGTATTTGACCCTCACGCCCAGATGCGCGTTGGGGTAGTTGGTCCAGCCACTGCCGCCGGACATGTTCAGTGGGTGGCCGCAGAAACCGGCGTTCATGAAGTTGCACAGGATGCCGCTGTCGAGCCCGCCCAGGTCGTTGCCCATGGCCATGTAACCCAGTTTGACGTTGAGTGCCGGGGTGAACAGGGTGCGCTCGTAGCTGAGCTCGGTCAGGCGGGTGTAGAGGCCGCCGTAGTTTTCTTGGATCGGCAGGCGGTTGCCCACCAGGTCCTCGGAGGCGCTGTTGCCGCGGCGGTCGTTGACCGTCAGCTGGACCTTGCCAGCATTGTCCAGGCCGTACAGCTTCGAGAGGTCGAACTGTACGCCGAGCTTGAGGTTCTGCGAGTAGCGTGCCGAACGGTGCAGGCCGCCGTGGGCGTTGTAGGCCGTTTCGCCGCTGTAGTCGCCGGTGAACCTGATGCCATCTTCCTCGAGCTGCTGGCGCAAGCCGCCCCAGTCGCCGGTCAGGGTGTTGCGGGTCATCAGGTCGCCGTCGGCCATGGCGGTGGTGCTGGCCAGGGCCAGCGCAAGCGCGGGGGTGATGCGAATAACGCGGGGCATTACGGAGTCTCGGGTTGTCTGTGAGTGCCCGTTCGCCGGTCCCACAAAGGCTGCTCGGAGTCTTTGTGGGAACCGGCGAAGGGAGCGACGCGGTCTCGGTGGGGTAGGGTTTATCCGCGAAGAAGGCGGCGCGGTTTACGGCAGGGCATAGGCCATCACGTAGTCGCCACGGTCAGGGGATTGCCGCGCACCGCCGGCAGTGACCACTACATACTGCTTGCCGGTCTTGGGCGAGACGTAGGTCATCGGGCCGCCCTGGCTGCCGACGGGCAGGCGCGCCTTCCAGATCTCGTTGCCATTGCCGCTGTCGTAGGCGCGCAGGTAGAAGTCCTGGGTACCGGCGATGAACACCAGGCCGCCTTGGGTGGACAGCGTACCGCCGAGGGTCGGCAGGCCGATCTTGATCGGCAGGTGCATGCGGATACCGAGTGGGCCGGTGTCCTCGACAGTGCCGACCGGCACTTGCCAGGCGATCTGCTGGGTCTTCATGTCGATGGCGGTCAGGGTGCCGAAAGGCGGTGCCTGGCACGGAATGCCGGCCACGGACAGGAAGCGGTTCTTGTTCACAGCATAAGGCGTGCCCTTGAGGGGAACGGCGCCCATGCCCGTGTTCAGCGCCTCGCCACCGGAGGTGGCCTGGCCTTTGTTCTGCGAGGGGATCATCTGAATCCACAGGCCCAGACGCATGTCGTTGACGAAGATAAAGCCATGCACTGGGTCGGTGGAGATGCTGCCCCAGTTCATGCCACCGAGCGAACCTGGGAAGCTCAGCGACAGGTCGGTGCCTGGCGCGGTGTACAGGCCGTCATAGCGCATCTTCTTGAAGTCGATGCGGCACAGCAGTTGGTCATACGGGGTGGCGCCCCACATGTCCGATTCGGTCAGGGTCTGTGCACCGATTTGCGGCATGCCCACCGATTTAGGTTGGGTCGGGGAGTACGGCTCGTTAGGGATATTGCTCGGCTTGACCGGCACTTCGTCGACCTGGGTCAGCGGCTTGCCGGTAGCACGGTCGAGCACGTAGATCTGCCCGGCCTTGGTGCCGATCACCACCGCCGGAACGGTCTTGCCATCGTCCCGCGTGAAATCGATCAGGCTCGGCTGCATGGGCAGGTCGAAGTCCCACAGGTCGTTGTGCACGGTCTGGAACACCCACTTCTGGTTGCCGGTGGTGGCGTCCAAGGCCAGTACCGACGCGCCATAGGTGTGGTCCAGTTCGCTGCGCTCGACGCCGTAGAGGTCGGTGGAGGCACTGCCCATCGGCAGAAAGACCGTGTTCATCGCCGGGTCATAAGACATCGGCGCCCAGCTGTTGGGGGTGCTGCGCACGTAGGTGCTGTCGCCTTGCGGGGCGTTGCGGTCCTCTGGGTTGCCTGGGTCGAAGGCCCAGCGCATTTGCCCGGTGATCACGTCGAAGCCACGGATCACGCCGCCTGGCATGTCGGTCTGGACGTTGTCGGCCACCCGGCCGCCGACCACCACGGTGGTGCCGGCCATCAGTGGAGCGGAGGACAGCTGGTAGTAGGAATCCGGGACATCGCCCAGGCCGGCCTTGAGGTCGACCTGGCCGTTGTTGCCAAAGCCTTCGCAGAACGCGCCGGTGTCGGCATCGACAGCGATCAAGCGGCCATCGATGGTGTTGGTCAGCAGACGGCGCTGGCAGTTGGCGCCTGCGGGCAGTTTGACGGCGGCGATCGGCGAGCTGTTGGGCTGGGTCGGCTGGGCGATCTGGGCGGTGGCGTCGAAGTAGGCCATGCCGCGGCAACGCTGCCAGACCTTGGATTGGGCGTTGATCGCGTTCTTCCAGAGCTCCTTGCCGGTGTCCGCGTCCAGCGCGATGAGATTGTTGTGCGGGGTGCAGATGAACACCTTGTCGCCGACCTGCAGCGGGGTCAGCTGGTCTTCGGCACCGTTGCCGTCGCTCAGCGCCACATCGCCGGTGTGATAGGTCCAGGCGACCTTGAGCTTGTTCACGTTGTCACGATTGATCTGGTCCAGCGCGGCGAAGCGGCTGCCGCCTTCGGTATTGCCGTAGTGGGCCCAGTCTTTCTGTGCCTGGCCGGATTCGACCGGGGTCATGCCTGGGCCTTTGCCGGTAGGGGCGACGCTTGGGTGAGCGACGAACATGTTGCCAACGCCAATCGCCAAGGCGAGTGCCAGCACACCGGCCACGGCGTAGGCGCCACGACCGGTGCTGCCACCGCTGGCGCGCACCAGCATCGGATAGACCAGTGTCACCACCAGACCGATGGCCGAGAACATGAACAACCGCGAGAACAGCGGCCAGAACGTCAGGCCCGCATCGAGCACGGCCCAGATCGCCGTACCGACCAGGAAAGCGGCGAACAGCCAGGCACCGGCGGGCTTGCGGCGGGCGATGAGCCCGCCGGCCGTGGCCATGGCCAGGCCGCCGAGCAGGAAGTACCAAGAACCGCCAAGGATGGCCAGCTTGACGCCGCCGACGGCCAGAAGCAGGCCGAGCAGGGCGATGATCACGCCGAGCCCGACCAGGATGAAGGTTGAGGCGCCAGAGGCGCGAGGTGTTTGTGTCATTGCCAGGGATCTCGCAGGTGGGACTGCGCGCAGTTTAGGCCCTTAGCAAGCTAATTAACAAGTTAGTACATTATTTTTCAGGTCAGATTGTCGCAGGGCCGGAACTCTCCAATAACGCTTAAAAGCTTAGATCATGAACGAAAGATCGCTGAAATAGCGTCTACCCAGGCGCCTCGGATGATCACTGTGAAACCGTTGGTTCGGCGCGGCGAAGCCCTTCCATGAGGCATTTGAGGGCTGTCTTGACACGTTCTGCCGCCTTTTGTGGGTCGTCTTGGGCAATCACCCACATACCGCTGTCGCCCATGGCGCCGTTGATCAGGTGCGCCATGGCCACCGGGTCGAAGTCACGCAGCACCCCAGCGTGCTGCAGCTCCATCAATCCGGCGGCCATGGGGCCGATGTAGCTTTCTTCCTCGAGTTCGCGCAGGCGGGGGCCGAGTACGGCGGGAGCATCCTGCAGCAGGATGCGGCGCAGGGCGGGATCATGGAGCAGGTCGTAATAGTGCAGGCAGGTGTCCAGGTAGCCCTCCCAAGGATCGCTATGGGTGGCGAAACGCTCATCGAGCGCTTGGTTGATCTCGTCGAGCAGGTGCGTCACCACGGCGGTGAACAGCCCGGCCTTGCCGCCGAAATGGTGATGCAAGGCGCCTCGGGTCAGGTCAGCCTCGGCGCACAGTTCGTCCATCACCACGGCGGTGAAGCCTTTTTCCGCGAATTGACGGCGGGCGACAGCGATCAAGCGCTCGGTGGTTTCGGCGCTCATGGCGGCTCGGGTTCGGCGAGGGGCGGGCATCGGCAGCTCCTGGGGGATAACAGTGGACGCAAATTAGCATACGTTGCGTATGTCAATAAGGGGTATTAGCATACGCGGCGTATGCTAATTGGAGGTTTGTCCCATGTCCGCGTCCCTGCAGCACCCTCAACGTACATGGCTTGCCGAGCTGCCGGGCTTGCTGCGCCTGGCTTTGCCGCTGGTGCTGGGACTCTCGGCCAGTGAGCTGATCAGCCTGACCGACACCCTGATGCTGGCCTCGCTGGGGACGCTGGTGCTGGCCTGCGTGTCGCTCACGGCCAGTGCCGGGTTGATCTTCCATGCCGGGCTCTACGGGATGCTCGCCACCCTCAGTGTGCGGGTGGGCCATGCCTTCGGTGCCGGCGATGCCGAGGCCGTGGCGCGCACACTGCGTGCGGGGCTGGGTTACGGCCTGTTGGTCGGCACCCTTGGCTGCTCGGCAATGCTGGGCATCCTGCCGGTGCTGCAATGGGCCGGCGTGCCGTTGCCGGACATAGAGTTGCTGACACCGTACTGGCAGGCGATGGCGGTGTTCTTGATCCCGTTCTGTCTGGCCGTAGTGTTCAAGGACGTGCTGGAGGCCATCGGTCGCCCGTGGGCCGCGGTGTTGGTGGTGATGAGTGCGGTCGTGTTCAACGTGCCCTTGAGCTACGGCCTGATCCATGGCCATTTCGGCTTGCCGGCCCTAGGCTTGTTGGGCGCCGGTATCGCCAGCGTGCTGGCCGAGTCCTTGGCTGTGCTGCTGGCATTTGCCTATTGGCGTCTGGCGCCTTCGCTATCGGTCTACCGGCGAGCCTCCCTGGGCCCCCGGTTGGCCTGGCGCACGCTGATGGGAGAGGGCTGGCCGCTGGGGCTGGGCTACCTGGCCGAGGCTGGCGCCGTGGTGATCGCGGCCTGGATGCTCGGCTGGCTGGGCACGGCGGCGCTGGCCGCCAACCAGGTGGTGCAGTCGATCGGCTCGTTGCTGTACATGCTGCCGTTGGGCATGGCGGCGGCGGTGAGCATCCGCATCAGCCAGGCCCAGGGCCGTGGCCAGCGTGCGCGAATCGAGGCCATTGGCAGCGCCACCTTCATCAGTGTCAGTGCCTGGATGGTGGCCAGTACCTTGCTGCTGGTGGTGTTTGGCCGGGCGATCGCCGAGGCCATGAGTGACGACCCTCAGGTGATCGCCATTGCCGTGCCGATGTTCGTGGTGGTCGCGACCATGCAGATCGCCGATGGTTTGCAGTCCACAGCCCTGGGGGCCTTGCGCGGATTGCAGGATTATCGCTGGCCGGTGGGCGTGACCTTGGTCAGCTACTGGCTGTTGGCATTGCCGCTCAGCTACGGCCTGGCGTTCCACTCGCCGTTGGGGCCTGTCGGGGTCTGGGTCGGTTTTGCCTGCGGCCTGGCGGTGGCGGCGTTGCTGCTGCCTTGGCGCTTCTACCAGTTGCAGGGTGGCCCGACAGAGGGGGGGCAGCCTCAGTTGCCGTAGAACACTGCCAGCCAGACCGTCGCCACACCGGCCTCGGTCCACTCCACCCGGTGCCGGCAATGGGGCGGGATGTCCAGATGATCGCCGGGGCGAAGTACCCGCTCGTGGGGCTCATGCTCAAGCCTGAGCCCGGCGCTGCCGGTGAGCAGTAGTACCCATTCACCTTCGGCCTGGTCGTACCAGAAGCCAGGCGGGCTGGCCTGACCACTGGAGACGATGCGCTCGATGCGCAGGCCCGGCCGGTGCAGAAGCTCGTCGAATTGCTCGCTGGCCTGGGGGGCGAGCGGGGGAAGGGCGGTGAACAGGTTGTCGGGCATTGGGGGCCTCGCGTGCCAAGCCAGTGAGGCCCCTGAGTGTAGATCGGCTCAGCGCCCCAATGGCAGCGCCACGCCGATCAGCGCGAACAGCGTCCCGCAGCAGCGATTGAAACCACGCCCGCCCTTGGCCAGCCAAGGGCGCACGCGAAAGGCCAGGCGCGCCAGCAGGTATTCGACCACGAACTCCACGCTGGCAAAGGTCGCCGCCATGATCACGAACTGCATCGCCAGCCCGCGTTGAGGGTCGATGAACTGCGGCAAAAAGGCGCCATAGAACAACAACACCTTGGGGTTGGCCATGGCCGACAGAAAGCCCTGGCGGAACAGCCCGCGGTTGTCCAGACGCGTGGCGCCCTCAGCAAGCTCCAGGCGCATCGCCGGGCTACGCCAGAGCTGAATGCCCAGCCACAGGAGATAGGCCCCACCCACCCATTTGAGCACCTGCAGCAGTGAGGCTGAGGTATGCAGCAGGGCACTGAGGCCGAACATCGCCAAGGCAATCAGCGCGCTGAATCCGAACACGCCTCCCACGATGGTGTACAGGGTGCGACGGGCGCCATAGAGGGCGCCGTGGGTCAAGGCCAGCAGGCTGTTCGGACCTGGGGTCAGAGACAAGCCAATGCTGGCCAGCAGATAGATGAGCCAAGTATCCAGCGCCATGGAGAAAGCCTTTGGGTGTGAAGAGCGCCAGTCTAGGGTAAGCGTCGAGATTGCTAAGGTAATATCTGGACTTTCTGCGGTTATATTTGGACGTGCCCTGCATGACCCCTGACATTCGTCTGTTGATCCTTCCCCTGCCGGAATTCGCTTTGCTGCCATTCGGTGCCTTCCTCGACAAACTGCGCTTTAGCGCCGACGACGAGGACTACAGTCGCCAGCGCTACTGCAGTTGGACTTTGCTGGGCCTGACCGCCGATCCCGTGCCCTCGAGCAGCGGCGCGGTGGTTCAGGTGCAGACCACGGCGCAATCGGTGGACTTCAAAGGCCATGACTACCTGGTGCTGTTCGGCGGGCGCAACGCCGCGGCGACGGCGGCGCTGGCTCCGCGTTACCGGGCTTTGCTCAAGCGCGCTGTCCGGGCGGGGCTGAAGCTGGTAGGCGTCGACAATGCGGTGTTTCTGCTGGCGGCCTGTGGTTTGCTCGATGGCCACAAAGTGGTGGTGCACTGGCGCCACGAGGCGGAGTTTCGCGCCTCGTTCCCGTCCGTGCAGGTGCTGCGCGAGCAGCTGTATTGCTTCGATGGCGCACGGATCTCCTGTGCTGGGGGCACGGCGGCCATCGACCTGGCGGTGGAGCTGTTGTCGCGTGCCTGTGGCCGGGCGCGGGCACTCAAGGGCTTGGCCGACATGCTCGTGGACGAGACCCGCGACAGTCGCCATGCCTTGCGCTCCCTGGAGCAGGAGCCAGGGCAGGGGCGTGCGGTGCAGCGTGCTACCGCGTTGATGCGTCATCACCTGGGCTCGAACCTGACCCTTGAACAGCTGGCGGCAGAACTGGGCATCAGCCGGCGCCAGCTGGACCGCCAGTTCCAGGCCAGTCACGGCATGACGGCCAAGGCCTGGTGGCTCGAGATGCGCCTGCAGCAGGCGCGCTGGCGGTTGCTCAACTCGAGTCACGGCTTGGCGCAGATCGCCGATGAGGTGGGGTTGGGGGATGTCAGTTACCTGGGCAAGTGCGTACGCCGCAGGTTTGGCTGTACGGCGTTGACGCTGCGCGCCTCGGGAAGGCCAGGGGAGTGAGTCTCCCCCGGCGTTGCGAACACCTCCACGGCAATTATTGCGGCGACCCGAACAACCCGGTCCAGTAGATCCCCGCATCGCTCTTAGGGTCCACCGCATAGGCCGCGCCCAGCTCGGTGAAGTCGGGGTTCATCAGGGTGGCGCAATGGCCGGGGCTGGCCAGCCAGCCATCGACCACCTTGTTTGCCGTGTCACGACCGGCGGCGATGTTCTCGCCGATCTGCCGGTACAGGTAGCCGGCCAGCTCCGCCCGGTCGCCAGGGGTACGGCCGTCGCGGTCGATATGGTCGAAGAAGTTCTGGTTGGCCATGGCCCGGGTGTGGTTGGCGGCGACACCGGCCAAGGTGTTGTTCCAGTTCAGGGCAGGGGCAGCGGCGAAGGGTTGACCGCCGCATTGGCGCGGCGCTTTGCGTGCGGCGTTGATCGCCTGCAGCAGTTTCTGGCCTTCGGCCTGCCAGTCACCCAGGCGCCCGCTGAGCAGGGGGCGGGCCAAGACGATGCGCCAGTCACGGCCTTCCTGGCTGACACCGATGTCGACGAACTGTGGGTCAAGGACCACCTGGCAGAAGCTTTCCTCGATGGCATTCATCGCCGCCCGGGCATCGCGTGGGCCGGACAGGCTGATCGCCTGGACGTTGACCATGGGATAGGCGGCGCGGCTCATGGCCTGTTGCAGGTCGCGGGTGCCTTCCGGCGAAAGGGCAAGGCGGGTGTCGCTGTTGAGCGGCGGCAGTTCCAGCGAAGCCTCGCCGCCGCAGCGCTGGGCTTGGCTGCGATAGGCATTGATCGACTCGATCAGTTGACCTTCTTCACCGGTGAAGGCCAAGGCACCGGTGGAGGCGACAAGGCCCAGCGTCAGGGCGGCAAAGCGGGCAACGGATGACAGGACGCGCATGAAAATCTCCCTATGACTGGCAGCGCCTAGCTGCCCATCCTACACAAGCACACGGCGTTTGGCCCCGGTTTGTGCAGGGTGGGAAAAACGACCGGCAATCGATTGCGTACGGCAAAAGAGGGGGTAGACCCCTGGCTGCCCGAAAAGTGCGGTGTCGGTGCGACCCGCCGATTGCAACGCACTCATGAAGTTGGACAGGGAAAGATCTATGCTTGCTCCATGACCATCACCGAGCTTCCCCTTCGCCAACCCTGCCCACCGGGCCTCTGCGATTGCGGGCGCGAGCGGCTGCACGAAAGCCCACCCCAGGCCCAGCGGATCCTACTGTTGACCCGCCAGGAAGAAAAGCGCCTGCTAGAGCGCCTGGAGCACCTCAAGGACCTGGACGATCTGGAGCGTCTACAGGTGCGCCTGTACGAGCAACTGGGGATCCGCGTGCGCATCGCCCCTGGCTACAACGAAGTCCGCACCATGCGCGGTATCAGTATCGAACTGGAGGAACAGCCCGGGCTGTGCCGCAAGACCCGCCAGGCCATTCCGGCCGCCATCCGCCGAGGCCTCGAGCGCAACCCGCAGGTGGCCTTCCGTCTGCTCGATGCCCACGACCTGCTGCGCGATGCCTGATCCTTAGCGCATCGCCGCCAGCTTGATCCCGAACCCCACCAGGCAGGCGCCTGCCAGGCGCTCCAGCAGATTGGACATCCGTGGGTTGGCGCGCATGCGCTCGGCCAGGTGATGGGTCAACAGCACCGCGATCAGGCCATACAGGAAGGTCAGCGCGGCGACGGTCACCGCCATGAAGGCAAAAGTCACCACGCCCTGGTGGCGCACCGGGTCGACAAACAACGGGAAGAACGCCATGTAGAACATGATCGCCTTGGGGTTGAGCAGGGTGATCATCATCGTCTGGCGCAGATAGTGCCCGCTGGCCATGCGGCTCTCGCGCGGGGCGTCCCCCGGCTTGCTCAGCACCATGCGCAGGCCGAGCCAAGCCAGGTAGGCCGCCCCCGCCCACTGCACCACATGGAAGGCCGCAGGGTAGGCCGCCAGCAGCGTCGCGACGCCGGCCACCGCCAACCACATCAAGACCTGATCACCCAGGATCACGCCCAAGGTCGCGGCCAGCCCACCTTTGATGCCGCCCTTGCCGGTGGCGGTGATCAGCGCGAAGTTGCCAGGCCCGGGGATGGCCAAGAGGATGAGGAACGCAACAACGAAAGCACCGTAGTCGGTCACGCCTAGCATGGGGGAGTCTCCGAAATAGGCATCGCCAAAGGGGATCTGGATTTGTGCCACCCTGCGCGCTGCTTGCAAAGCACGTACAGCGACTAATTTTCGCCGTCGACCTTTCGTCTGTTGGATAGCCGCCCTGCGCACCGCGCAGCGGCCTTCATCATTCAAGGAGACAGGCAATGACGTCCGTATTCGACCGCGACGATATCGTGTTCCAGGTAGTGGTCAACCACGAAGAGCAATACTCCATCTGGCCTGACTACAAGGCGATCCCCAACGGCTGGCGTGCCGTGGGCAAGAGCGGCCTGAAAAAAGACTGCCTGGCCTACATCGATGAAGTCTGGACCGACATGCGGCCGCTGAGCCTGCGTCAGAAGATGGCCCAGGCCCAGGTTCAATGAGGCGTTGCCTGTGGATGCAGTGAATCTGCTGTGCCTGCCTTACTCCGGCGCCAGCGCCATGGTCTATCGCCGTTGGCGTCGCAAGGTGCCGGCCTGGCTGCAGGTGTGCCCGGTGGAACTGCCCGGTCGCGGCATGCGCCTGGGTGAGCCCTTGCAGACCGACATGCAGGCTCTGGCCCGGCAACTGGCTGCCGAACACCGAGCATCGGCCAGTGCCCCTTATGCCTTGTTGGGCCACAGCCTGGGTGCGCTGCTGGCCTTCGAGCTTGCCCATGCGTTGCAGGCCCTGGGTTGCCCGCCACCGCTCGCGTTGTTTGCCTGCGGTACCGCGGCGCCGAGCCGCCGTGAAGACTATGACGGCGTGCAATGGCGTGAACCTCGGCGCGACGACGAACTGATCGAAGAGTTGCGCAAGCTGCAGGGCACGCCCGAAGAGGTGCTGGCCAACCAGGAACTGATGAGCCTGACCTTGCCGATCTTGCGTGCGGATTTTCTGCTGTGTGGGCGCTATGTCTACCGTCAGCGTCCGCCCCTGGACTGCCCGCTGCATGTGCTCGGCGGCGAAGACGACCGGGCGAGCCAGGAGCAATTGCAGGCCTGGGGACAAGAGACTCAGGGTGCGTTCACCCTTGATATCTTCCCCGGTGGCCACTTCTTCATTCATCAGCACGAAGACCAGGTACTTGGCCTCTTGGCCGATGCCTTGGCGCCGCTTCGACACTGTGCCTGATTGACGTCGCCCTTTGCCTCGGCCAGCCTAGTGGGCTTTGCAGCCCACCCTGGGCTGCCCATTTTCACAGGCTAGGGCAGACAATGCTGATCGATCCTCGCAAGGCCACGCTGCTGGTCGTCGATATTCAGGAAAAACTCATCAACGCCATGAGCGACCCCGAAGGCACCCGCGCCCGGGCGCGCTGGCTGTTGGCGGCGACCGCCGAGCTGGAGCTGCCGACGGTGATTTCCGAACAGTACCCCAAAGGCCTTGGCCCGACCTTGGCCGAACTCAAGGCCGCATCGCCGGCGGCGCAGATCGTGGAAAAGCAGCATTTTTCTTGCGTGGCCGCCGAGTGCTTGCCGGCCAGCCTGATGGCGCGTGAGCAGGTGATCGTCTGTGGCATGGAAACCCATGTCTGTGTGTTGCAGACCGTGCTGGGCCTTTTGGGCCTGGGCAAGCAGGTGTTCGTGGTCGAGGATGCCTGCGACAGCCGCACCCCCGCCAGCAAGGCGGCGGGCCTGGCTCGCATGCGCGATGCCGGCGCGCAGGTGGTGACCCGCGAGATGGTGTTGTTCGAGTTGATGGGCAGCGCCGATCATCCGCTGTTCCGCCGCCTCAGCAAGACTTACCTGGTGGGCGAACAGCCTTGACTGCCAGGACGAGCGGCAGGCTGGCCGCACTGGGCTTGGTGGTCCTGGGGGTATTGCAGGGGTGTACGACCTCGCCTGAAGTTTCCGAGGCCGATCCGGCCCAGGTGCAGGCTCAGGTCAAGCGCCTACTACCGGCATCGATCAAGGACAGGGACGGCTGGGCCCGGGATATCCAGACCGCCTTCGCTGCCCAGCGCATTAATCCGAGCAAGAGCAACCTGTGCGCGGTGCTGGCGGTGACCGAGCAGGAGTCGACGTTCAATGCCGATCCTCAGGTGCCGAACCTTGGCCGCATCGCCCGAGAAGAAATCGATCGGCGTGCCGCACGGCTGCACATTCCCAAATTGCTGGTCGATGGGGCATTGAAAACCCCGTCGGGCAATGGCAAGACCTACCACCAGCGCTTGATGGCCGTGCGCAGCGAAAAGCAGTTGAGCGGCCTGTTCGATGACTTCATCGCCGGCCTGCCGCTGGGGCGTACGCTGCTGGGTGGTCTGAACCCGGTCCGTACCGGTGGGCCGATGCAGGTCAGCATCGAGTTCGCCGAGCGCCATGCCAAGGATTATCCCTACAGCTATGAGGGCACGATTCGCCAGGAAGTCTTCACCCGCCGTGGCGGCCTGTACTTCGGTATCGCCCACCTGCTGGGGTATCCCAGCCACTATCAACGCCAGTTGTATCGCTTCGCAGATTTCAACGCGGGCTGGTACGCCAGCCGCAACGCGGCGTTCCAGGCGGCGCTCAGCCGGGCGAGTGGTGTGACGCTGGCGCTCGATGGCGACCTGATTGCGCCAGGCTCGATCATGCCGGGCAGCACTGAACAGGCGGCGCGCAAGTTGCGCGTCAAGCTGGGGTTGCGCAACCCGCAGATCCGCAGCCAGCTGGAGAAGGGTGACAGCCTGGCATTCGAGGACACCGATCTGTACCAAGGCGTGTTCGCCCTGGCGGACGCCAAGGCGGGCAAACCGTTGCCGCGTGCGGTACTGCCCGGAATCGAACTCAAGAGCCCGAAGATCACTCGCAAGCTGACCACCGCATGGTTCGCAGGAAGGGTCGATGAGCGTTACCAGCGCTGCATGAAGCGTTGAGCCTGATGCCTTGGGGCCGCTGCGCGGCCTCATTGCTCAACGTCGTGGTTGCCCGTAGGCCTGGCTGATGCGGTCGATGACCATGGCCAGTGCGACGATCGCAAGCCCTGCCTCAACCCCTTGGCCAACATTGAGTGTCTGGATCCCGGACAGCACATCCTCGCCCAGGCCTCGGGCGCCGATCATCGAGGCTACCACCACCATCGACAGCGCCATCATCACCGACTGGTTGAGCCCGGCCATGATGCTCGGCAACGCCAGGGGCAGGGCGATGCGGCGCAGGCGTTGCCAGCGGTTGGCGCCCAGGCCGTGGGCCGCTTGCAGCAGTGATGGGTCGATCTGCGCCAGGCCCAGCTCAGTCAGGCGTACCAAGGGGGGCAGGGCGTAGACCAAGGTGGCGAACACGGCCGGGACCTTGCCCAGGCCGAACAGCATCAATACCGGGATCAGGTACACGAAGGCCGGCAAGGTCTGCATCACGTCGAGCACCGGCAGCACCAGGCGCCGTGCCAAGGGACGGGTCGCCAGGACGACCCCGAGGGGTACCCCGATCAGCACGCACAAGCCGGTACTGACCAGCACTAGCGCCAGGGTTTGTAGCAGCTTGTCCCATAACCCGATCATGCCGATCAGCGCCAGCAGGGCACTGAGCACCAGCGCGCGTGTCAGGCTGCGGCTGGCGTGCCAGGCCAGCAGGCCGACCAGCAGGAGCAGCAGCCACCAGGGCAGCAAGCGCAACAGGCTTTCCAGGCCCACCAGCAATTGCAGCAAATGGTCGGACAAGCTGCGCAGTTGATCGCCATAGCGCAGCACCAGCCAGTCGACCAGGCGGTTGACCCATTCGGCGAAGGAGAACTGCCAGGCATTGGGAAACCCTGCGCTCACAGCGCGCCCTCGACCTTGGCGGCGGCCTCGGCGGGCAGCCAGGCCTTCCAGACCGCTGGATGGTCGCGCAGGAACATCAAGGCAGCGTCACGTGGTGACTGGCGGGTTTCGCTCATGTGGGCCAGGGCTTTGTTCAGGCGGTCGATGGGCAGGTCCACTTTCTCGAACACCGCCACCAGGTCTGGGTAGTGCTCGCGAAAGGGCGCCGACACACCGATCGACAATTTGGCGGGCAGCGAACGGCTGCCTTTGGGGTGTGGGTTTTTCGCGTCGGTGAGGGTTGCCCAGGCTGCGGGGTCGAATGGCGGTTCCTCGAGTCGGACCAGGTCATAGCGGCCCATCAGCGGCGTAGGGCTCCAGTAATAGAACAGCACAGGTTGGCCGCGACGGATCGCCGAGCCGATTTCCGCATCCAGGGCGGCGCCGGAGCCACTGCGGAAATTGTTATAGAGGGTATCCAGGCCATAGGCCTTGAGCTTCTGGCTGTTGACTGTTTCGGAGGTCCAGCCGCTGGGGCTATTGAGAAAGCGGCCTTTTTCCGGTGTTTCCGGATCGCGAAACACCTGGGGGTAGCGTTTGAGGTCTTCGACACTACGCAGATCCGGCGCCAGCGCCTTCAGGTTGCGGGCCGGGTCGCCCTTGATCACATAGGCCGGCACCCACCAGCCTTCTTCGGCATTTTTCACCGTATCGCCCAGGGCGAATACCTGGCCGGCCTGTTCGGCCTTGACCCAGGCGGGGCTGCGTCCGGCCCATTCCTCGGCGATTACCTGCAGGTCGTTGCGCGCCAGGGCCACTTCCATGCTGACGGTGCTGCCGGGGAGGGTATCGGTGGGGTAGCCGAAGCCGTGTTCGACGATCAGGCGCAGGATCTCGGTGGTCAGGGCGCCGCTTTCCCAGCCGATGGCGCCGAAGTGAATCGGCGTGCGCTCCTCGGCGGCTGCGCTGTCGGTGCTGGCCAGGCCCACGGCAAGCAGCAGGCCGGCCAGCAGCGTTGGAATTCGTTTCATCAGAGCCTCGTCGGTTGCCGGTCCTTGGGTTGTGGCAAGTGTAGACGACGAGGTTGCAAGGGCCGCGCAGCGGCCCCGGCGATGCAGGATTCAGACGCGGAACTGGTCCATCAGTCGCTGCTGCTGGTTGGCCAGGTCATTGAGCGACTGGCTCACCCGCGCCGACTCGTTGGCCTGGCCGGACAGCGATTCGGTGACATCGCGAATGGTCGCGACATTGTTGTTGATCTCTTCGGCCACCGCGCTTTGCTCCTCGGCGGCCGAGGCGATCTGCAGGTTCATGTCGGTGATCACGGTCACGGCCTGCCCGATGCGCTGCAAGGCGGTGACTGCCTGGCCGACCTGTTCGACGCCGCCCTGGGCCTGGCGATGGCTGTTGTCCATGGCGCCGACGACCTCCTGGGTCCCGGCCTGCAGGGCTTCGATCACCTGGCGGGTTTCTTCCACCGACTCCTGGGTGCGGCGTGCCAGGTTGCGCACTTCGTCGGCGACCACGGCAAAGCCACGCCCGGCCTCGCCGGCACGGGCTGCCTCGATGGCGGCGTTGAGGGCCAGCAGGTTGGTCTGTTCGGCGATCGAGCGGATCACCTCCAGCACCGAGCCGATCTTCTCGCTGTTCTGCGCAAGGCCCTGGACCTGGGCCATGGCGCCGCTCATGTCGGCGGCCAAGGCATCGATGCTGGTGGTGGTGCGGTCGATCACCGCCAGGCCTTCGCGGGTCGCCTGGTCGGCCTCGCGCGCGGCCTGGGCCGCCTGGGCCGCGCTGCGGGCGACATCCTGGGCGGTGGCGCTCATTTCGTGGGAGGCAGTGGCCACCTGGTCGACCTGGCGGTACTGCTGTTCCATGCCGGAGCTGGTTTCGGCGGCGATGGCCGCGGACTGATCGGCGGTGCCACGGGCAGCCTGGACCGACGCTTTGACGTCGGCAATGGTCGGTTGCAGCTTGTCGAGGAAGCGGTTGAACCAGCCGGCCAGCTCGCCCAGTTCATCGCGTTTGTCGTAGGTCAGGCGACGGGTGAGGTCGCCTTCACCGCTGGCGATGTCCTTGAGCATGGCGGCCACGCCCAGGATCGGCCGGGTGACTCCGCGAGCCATCAGCCACACCAGCAACAGCCCGGCAATCGCCACCGCCAGGCCCAGGCCCAGCTCCAGCAGGGTGCCACTGGTGTTGAGGCTGTCGAGCTCCTGCTTGAGCGCCTCGGCCGGGCCTGTCAGGGCGCTTTCCGGCACATCGAGCAGCACGCCCCAAGGCTTGCCGCCAGGGATCGGTTCGAACGCGGCCAATACCTTCAGGCGCTGCTCGTTGCGCAGAATCTGCAGCTTGCCTTCTGGCAGCTTGCCCACGAGGCTGGCGCCTTGGGCGGTGTCGACCTGGTCGAAGCGGTGGGCCAGCTTGCTGGCATCGGCACTGTAGCCGGCCAGCAGGCCCGCAGGGCTCAGAATGCCGACCGTGGTGCGACCTTCATAGAGGTTGCGGCTGGCATCCTGGCTGAGGGCCTGCAGGCTGTTGAGGTTGATGTCGATGGACAAGGTGGCGATCACCTTGTTGGCGACGATCAGCGGGAACACGATGCTGGTCATCAGCACCTGCTGGCCTTCGATGGTGTAGAAGTACGGCTCGCTCACGCAGACCTTGCCGGTGCTGCGCGGGCAGACCCACCAGGTGTTGTTCGGCTCGCCGCTCGGGCCGATCTCGGTGTTGGCCATGTCCTGCTCGGGCAGGGCCATGGAGGTCAGCTGGCCGGCACGCGGTTGCGACCAGTAAAGGGCGAAGCGGCCGGTCTCGTTGCTGCCCAGTTCGGCCTGACCGGTAAACAGTTTGTCCTTGCCATCCAGCGCGTCAGGCTCGAACACCAGCGACAGGCCCAGCAGGTCGGGGTTGGCCTGAAGCGCAGCGCGCACCTGGCGGGTCATGTCTTCGCGCAGATCGTAGGCGTCCAGGAAGCGCTTTTCGGCCTGCTCGCGCAGGAACAGCACCTGACGGGCAAACCCTGCGCCGTACTGGTAGGCATCCATGAACTGGCGGCGGATGTTCAAGGCCTGGACCTCGCCTTGCGACTCGATGCGCGCCTGGGCCGACTCGGTGAGCATCTGCATGCTGCTGGCTTTGACCAGGTCGGAGCTATGGTCCATGCGGTAAAGCGAAAGGCCGATCAGTACCGTGACGATGGTGGCCAGGCAGAGCCCGGCCAGCAGGGTGATCTTCCACTGGATGGAGAGTTGTCGCAGAGGCATTTTCGGGCGAATCCCTTGTTATAAATCGGGGTCTGCCTTCTGTGTCGGCGCCTCCCTGGCTTTCTTTATTCAAGCGTTCAATAAAAAATTCGTATTGCCTGAGCCTGTTGCGTCAGGTCGCGACGTTGAGCGCTTTGACAAGCGACCGAGCGTGCTGCAGAGTGTGCGCCCTTCATAACAATATCCCCTGGCCCGGCCACTGCCTTGAGGCAGCCTGTCGCCGGCGCGTCCGCTTTTTGTCCGTCGTTACGAGGTAACCCACACAATGAATGCTGTCATTGCCGCGGTCGGCATCATGCTGATCCTGAGCCTGTCCCGCGTGCATGTGGTCATCGCCCTGATCATTGGCGCCCTGGCCGGTGGCCTGGTCGGAGGCCTGGGCACCGAAGGCACGCTCAAGGCTTTCAACAGCGGCCTGGGCGGTGGCGCCACGGTGGCGCTGTCTTACGCGCTGCTGGGGGCCTTCGCCGTCGCCATCGCCAAGTCCGGGCTGGCCCACGCCCTGGCCGATCGCGCCCTGGCGATGGTCGATCGCCAGGGGCATGGCAACGCTGGTGGGCTCAAGTGGCTGTTGATCGGCCTGATGCTGGTGGTGGCGATCTCGTCGCAGAACATACTGCCCATCCATATCGCCTTCATACCGCTGCTGGTGCCGCCGCTGCTCTATGTGCTGACCCGCTTGCGCATCGACCGCCGGTTGATCGCCTGTGTGATCACGTTTGGCCTGATCACTCCGTACATGTTCCTGCCGGTCGGCTTTGGCAACATCTTCCTCAACGAGATCCTGCTGGCCAACGTCAGCCGTGCAGGGGTGGACGTCAGTGGGGTGAATGTCACCCATGCCATGGCCATCCCGGCCGCCGGCATGCTGGCCGGATTGCTGCTGGCCGTGTTCTTCAGCTACCGCAAGAAGCGCGACTATGACCTGGATCGCATCGAACAGGTCGAGCAGGTCAGCGTCAGCTACAACCCCTTGACCTTGCTGGTGGCAGGCGCGGCCATCGCCGCGGCATTTATCATCCAGCTCTGGCTGGACTCGATGATCATCGGGGCGATGGTGGGCTTTTTGATTTTCTCGCTCTCGGGCATCGTGCGCTGGAAGGACACCGACGACCTGTTCACCGAAGGCATGAAGATGATGGCCATGATCGGCTTCATCATGATTGCCGCCTCGGGGTTTGCCGAGGTGATGAAGGCGACCGGTGAGGTGAAGAGCCTGGTGGAAACCTCGGCGCAGTGGATTGACCACAGCAAGGGCATCGGTGCCTTGCTCATGCTGTTGGTAGGGCTGCTGGTGACCATGGGCATCGGCTCGTCGTTTTCCACGGTGCCGATCCTGGCCGCGATCTTCGTGCCGCTGTGCGTGCAGCTGGGCTTCGACCCGGTCGCCACGGTGTGCATCGTCGGCACCGCCGGTGCGCTGGGCGATGCCGGTTCGCCCGCGTCGGACTCGACCCTGGGCCCGACCTCGGGCCTCAACGTGGATGGCCAGCATCACCATATCTGGGACACTGTGGTGCCGACCTTCATCCATTACAACCTGCCGTTGCTGGCCTTTGGCTGGCTGGCGGCGATGGTGCTTTGAAGAACCCGGGCTGCCCTGCAGCCCATCGCAGGTTCGGCCCGCACCTAGAGGGCTAGGCTGGTACGCTGCGGTGTCAGCCGCGTCCAGGTGGCGGGGAAATACGATTGAGGACGGTGCTGCCGTCCTTGCTGCGGGTCAGGTAGATCGGCAGTACCTTGGGCAGACTGTCCACCAATCGCTTGACCTCATGGATGCTGTAGACGCCACTGACGCGAATGGTGCCGGTGCTCTCGTCAGCCAGTTGCAGGGGGGTGTCCAGGTAGCGGTTTATCACCGGTAGGGCCTGGGCGAGGCTCAGGTTGTCGAGAATCAACTTGCCGCTGCGCCAGGCCAGGCTGTTGCCTGAGTCGTCGCTCTGGGCGAGCGCCGGTTCGAAGTCGCCGGCGCGGTAGCTGGCCTGCATGCCGGGGCCCAGTCGGTAGCCACCATCGTTGCCGTTGCTGCTGACCAGCACAGAGCCTTCCACCAAGGTCACCTTGACCTGATCTTCATACTTCCAGACGTTGAACTGGGTGCCGGTTACCCGTGTCTGGCCTGTACCCGCCCGAACGATGAATGGGTGGGTGCTGTCGTGCGTAACCTTGAAGAACGCCTCGCCCTGGACCAGGGTGACCTGGCGCTGATCCTTGTAATTGAGGTAGCGCAGTTCGCTGTGCAGGTTGAGCTCGACCACGCTGCCGTCGCTGAGCGTGACCTGGCGCATCTGGTCGGTGCTTTGAACGTGCTGGTAACGATTGGGCAGCCAGCCTTGTTCCCAGCCGACCCAACCCGCCAGGGGCAGTGCCAGCAAGGCGATCGCCGCCGCCGAGGCCAGAGGGCGCCAGTTACGCGCACGAGCCGGTTGGCGGGCGTTGGGGTTGAAGTCGACCACCGTGGTGGTGCGAGGCAACAATTCGGCGGTCTGCCAGATCTCCAGCATCGCCTCGTATTCCTCCAGGTGCCTTGGATCGGCCGCAAGCCACCGTTTGAACGCCTCGCGCTCGGCTGGCGTGCAATCTTCGGCATGCACGCGCATGCACCAGTGCGCGGCGGCATCGGCGAGGGCATCGTCTGGGTTGAGGCGGTCTTGGTTCATCGTGGCTCCCGGTTTTGCGGCATTCTACCCTCCACAGGGGGGTGGCGAGAACCGAGATAATGGCGAATGACTATCAGTTGTGGGGTTTTTTGTCGGCATCAGCCGACTTCTCGCGCCGATAAGCAGGGGCGCGGGGCGCCCCTTGTCGGATCAGAACTGCTCAGGGGTCATGCCGTACAGACTCCCGCTGCCAGCCTTGATGCTGACTTCCAGGGCCAGGCTGCGCGGCAGCAGGCGTTGGAAGAAGAACTGCGCACAGGACAGCTTGGCCCCATAAAAGGTAGGGTCTTGTTCGAGGTTGCGCAGGGACACGGCGGCCATACGTGCCCACATGTAGGCGTAGGCGGTAAGACCAAAGAGGTGCAGGTATTCCACGGCAGTGGCACTGACCAGATTGGCATCATTGGATGCTTGCTCGCGTAGCCAGTGGCTGGTGTACTCCAGGCGATCCAGGGCGTCCTGCAAGGCCTCCCGGTGCGCCGGTGCGTCGGCACAGAAGGTGCGCACTTCTGCCAGGAAACCGGCCAGCGCCTGGCCAGCGTCAGCCAGCACCTTGCGCCCGAGCAGATCCAGTGCCTGGATGCCATTGGTACCTTCGTAAATTTGCGCGATCCGCACATCTCGCACGCGCTGTTCCTGGCCCCATTCGCGGATATAGCCATGGCCACCGAATACCTGCTGGCCCAGCACGCAGCTCTCCAGGCCGTTGTCGGTGAAGAACGCCTTGGCCACCGGCGTCAGCAGCGCCACCAGACGCACGGCCTGCTCCCGTTCGCCCGCGTTCTCGGCATAGCGGGCCAAGTCCAGTTGCTGGCCTACGTAGGTGGCGAAGGCCCGTCCACCTTCGGTCAAGGCGCGCATGGTCAGCAACATGCGCCGTACGTCGCCGTGATGAATGATCGGGTCGGCGATCTTGTCCTTGGCCTGCGGGCCAGTGGCGGCCCGACTTTGCAGGCGGTCCTTGGCATAGCGCGCAGCGCTTTGGTACGAGGCTTCGGCGCAACCGATACCTTGGAGACCGATGGACAGGCGCTCATAGTTCATCATCGTGAACATCGCCGCCAGGCCTTTGTTCGGCTCGCCGACCAGGTAGCCGGTGGCGCCGTCGAAGTTCATCACGCAGGTCGCCGAAGCCTTGATGCCCATCTTGTGTTCGATCGAGCCGCACTGCACGGCGTTGCGCGCACCGAGCGAGCCGTCCGGGTTGACCAGGAACTTGGGCACCAGCAACAGCGAAATCCCCTTTGGACCGGCCGGCGCATCCGGCAGCCTGGCCAGTACCAGGTGGATGATGTTCTCGGTCAGGTCCTGTTCGCCACCGGTGATGAAGATCTTGCTGCCGCTGACCTGGTAGGTGCCGTCGGCCTGGGGTTCGGCGCGGGTGCGGATCAGCCCCAGATCAGTTCCGGCGTGTGGCTCGGTCAGGCACATGCTGCCCGTCCACTGGCCGCTGTAAAGCGGTGGCAGGTAGATAGCCTTGAGGTCGTCACTGGCATGGGCATCGATCGCCAGGCAACTGCCGGCGCTCAGCGCCGAGTACAGGCTGAAGCTGCAGTCGGCGGCGTAGAGCATCTCTTCGAACAGCACGGCGAGCATCTTCGGCATGCCCATGCCGCCATGTTCAGGGTTGCCACCCAGACCGACCCAGCCGCCTTCGCGGTAGGTCTGCCAGGCCTGGCGGAAGCCGTCAGGGGTGATCACCTGGCCGTCGTCGAAGCGTACGCCTTGTTCATCGCCGTTACGGCTGAGCGGGGCGATCAATTGGCCTGTGATCTTTGCCGCCTCTTCGAGGATGGCATCGGCGGTGTCGGCGTCGACCCGCTCGGCCAGAGCGGGCAAGCGTGCCCACAGGGCCGGAGCGTCGAAGACTTCGTGCAGGACGAAACGCATGTCGCGCAGAGGCGCGTTGTAATCAGTCATGTCGGGGCTCGCGTGGATAGTCAGAGGGCCTTGGCCCGGTCGCGCAGGACGTATTTCTGGATCTTGCCCGTGGAGGTCTTGGGCAGCTCGCCGAACACCACGGTCTTGGGCACCTTGAAACCGGCCAGGTGCTCGCGGCACCACTGGATGATGTCTGCCTCCCGGGTGCTGGCTTGTCCTGCCTTGAGGGCGACGAACGCGCAGGGTGTTTCGCCCCACTTTTCATCCGGGCGGGCCACCACGGCGGCTTCGAGCACTGCCGGATGCTTATAGAGGGTGTCTTCGACTTCGATGGTGGAGATATTCTCGCCGCCGGAGATGATGATGTCCTTGAGCCGATCCTTGATCTCGACATAGCCATCGGCATGCCAGACGGCCAGGTCGCCGGTATGGAACCAGCCGCCACGGAAGGCCTCGGCGGTGGCCTCGGGGTTCTTCAGATAGCCCTTCATCACCGTGTTGCCGCGCATGAAGATCTCGCCCAGGGTCGTGCCGTCCTGCGGCACCGGTTGCAGGGTCTGTGGATCGGCCACCATCAGCCCATCCAGGGTCGGATAACGCACACCTTGGAGGGATTTGATCCGAGCCCGCTGCTCCAGCGGCTGTTCATCCCACTCCTCGTGCCAGGCGCAGACGGTGACCGGGCCGTAGACCTCGGTCAGGCCATAAGTGTGGGTGACGCGGATGCCCATCTGCTCGACCGCACCGATCACCTTGGCTGGTGGCGCAGCGCCCGCGACCATTGCCTGCACCGGGTGGCCGATGGCGGCTTTGTCGGCATCGGGCACGTTCACCAGGGCGTTCAGCACGATGGGCGCGCCACACAGGTGACTGACCCGGTGCTCGCGGATCAGGTTGAGGATCTTCTGTGGATCGACCCGGCGCAGGAACACGTGGGTGCCGGCCAGGGCGGTGACGGTCCAGGGGTAGCACCAGCCGTTGCAGTGGAACATCGGCAGTGTCCACAGGTACACCGGATGCTGGCCCATGGACCAGGTCATCTGGTTGCCCAGGGCGTTGAGGTAGGCGCCGCGATGGTGATACACCACGCCTTTGGGATTGCCGGTGGTGCCGGAGGTGTAGTTCAGGGAAATCGCCTGCCATTCGTCATCGGGCCATTCCCAGGCGAACGCCGGATCGCCTTCGGCCAGCAGCGCCTCGTAATCCAGATCGCTGACGGCGCGGCCTTCACCGTACTCTGGATCGTCCACATCGACCACCAGGGGAGGGTGTTCGAGCAGGGCCAGGGCGCCTTCGATCACGCTGTGGAACTCGCGGTCGGTGATCAGTACCTTGGCTTCGCCGTGCTGCAGCATGAAGGCGATGGCCTCGGCGTCCAGACGCACGTTGAGGGTGTTGAGCACCGCGCCGATCATCGGCACGGCAAAGTGCGCTTCGAGCATTGCCGGAATGTTCGGCAACATCACTGCGACGGTGTCGCCCCGGCCAATACCACGCCCGGCCAAGGCACTGGCCAGGCGTCGGCAACGGGCGTAGGTCTGGGCCCAGTCACGACGGATGGCGCCGTGGATCACCGCCGGATAGCGGCCATACACCGCGGCGGTTCGCTCGATGAAGCTCAAGGGGGTGAGGGCGACATGATTGACAGCAGTGGGCATCAGGCCCTGGGAATAGATCGACATGCGGTGGTCCTGTAAGGAGGCAGACGCAGCCTGTGCGCATGGCCCCCGGTGGCTGATTGTTAGCTCTGATCAGGGAAAGGGAGCAGGCCGATGGCTTCTGCCCCTGTCGCATTTTTACGCGAACCGCTATGGTAGCTGGAAGATCGACTATAGCAATATAGTAAAACTACTATAAAAAGAGCCTTCTACGGTGAATACGACCCTATCGCCCTTGCTGGCCAATGACCCGCAACCGAGCCTCTTGCTGGCCCCCGACGCACGCCCGTTGGCGTTCAACTCCGCATTCCAGACGCTGTTCGGCGAGAACACGCAGGCATTGCCCACCAATACCGCCGCGCTGGTAAAGGCATGTCTGCGTCAACGCCGTGCCATCGTCGAAGTGGAGGCCGAGGTTGGGGAGCGCATCCTGCTTTGGACGTTCATTCCCGATGACAACGGCCAGCAGGTCGTGGCCCGCTGCCGCGACGCCAGCGATGAACGTCGCGAGGCGCGCGAGGCCAGCCGTGCCCGGCGTCTGTACCGACTGATTACTGAAAACACCACCGACTTGATTTCCCGGCACAGCCCGGACGGGCGTTTTCTCGATGCCACGCCAGCGGCGTTCCGCTTGCTCGGCCTGTGGCCTGAACAACTGCGCGGCAGCGCCGTGCACACTTTGCTGCACCCCAGCGAGCGGCGTCAGGTGCTGCTGCAGGCCGGTGCGGCGCTGGAAGTGGAGGGCTACCACACCCTGACCTGTCGGGTGCGCCATGCCGATGGCCGTTACCGCTGGTTCGAGATTGCCTGTCGGGCGATCCGCGAGACCTATACCGGCACGGTGGTGGAAATCGTCGCCGTCTCGCGCGACATCACGTTGCGCATCGAAGCCCAGGAGACCCTGGCCCACAGCGCCCGCGTCGCCACCTTGGGCGAGCTCGCCTCGGGCATTGCCCATGAGATCAACCAGCCGCTGGCAGCGGTGCTCAATTACAGCAACGCCAGCCTGCGTTACCTGCACAACCTCGACCATGACCCCCAGGCCCGCGAACGCATCGCTCAGGGCTTGCAACGTATCAACGCCCAGGCCAACCATGCCGCGCAGGTGATCCGTCGCCTGCGGGCCTTCTTGCGCAAGGGGCCGCGTCATCTCCAGGCGCTGGATATCGCCGATGTGGTGGGTGAGGCGTTGCGTTTGTGCGCCTGGGAGGCCGGGCAGGCCCAGGTGCGCATCGAACAGCGCCTGGGCCCGCAGTTGCCCAAGGTTTACGCCGACCGGGTATTGCTCGAGCAGGTGCTGCTCAACCTGCTGCGCAATGCTATCGACGCCAACCGCGAGCAGCACGGGACGCAGGCCTCGCGTATCCTGCTCATCGCCAAGGCCATGGACGACGGGCTGCTGGTGGAGGTCTGCGATCAGGGCCCGGGCGTGGCGGTGGAACGCCTGGATGAGATCTTCACGCCGTTCACCACCACCAAGGCCGATGGCCTGGGATTGGGGCTGAGCATGAGCCGGAGCATTGTCGAGGGCTTTGGTGGCAGCCTACAGGCGCGGCCGGGCGAGGCGGGTGGCTTGGTGCTTTGCTGTCGTCTGCCGGCGAACAACGGATAGGGAGAGGGGCCAGTGGTGCAAGCGAAGGTGTATGTGGTCGATGACGACCAGGGCATGCTCGACTCGACGGTCTGGTTGCTGGAGTCGGTAGGCCTGCGCGCGCTGCCGTTCACAGGGGGGCAGGCGTTTCTCGATGTCTGCGATGACCGCGAGCCGGCCTGCGTGCTTTTGGATGTACGCATGCCAGGCCTGGGCGGGCTGGCGGTACAGGCGGCGCTACGTGAGCGCGGGCTCGACATCCCGGTGATCTTCGTCAGCGGCCACGCCGATGTGCCCATCGTGGTACGGGCCTTCAAGGCCGGTGCCTGCGACTTCATCGAAAAACCCTACAACGACCAATTGCTGCTCGACAGCGTGCAAGCCGCCCTGGACCAGGTCCGTCGCCGACAGCAGGGCAGCGAAGCCCTGGCCGCCGTGCAGGCGCGGATCGACGGGCTCACGCCCCGTGAGCGCGACGTGTTCATTCCCTTGGCCCAAGGGCTGAGCAACCGGGAAATCGCCGAGCAACTGGGCGTCAGCGTCAAGACCGTGGACCTGTATCGAGGGCGGGTGATGAAGCGCCTGCAGGCTGCGAGCCTTCCTGAGCTGGTGGGCATGGCCATCGCTTGTGGGCAGGTCGCGGCGCTGGGATTACAGGAGCCCTGAGGGCTTCTGTACGAAAATTTACATAGCAGGCTATTTAAGGCTTTGACATTCACTGCCTAGGCAGTAATATTTTTAAACAATTGCCTGAGCAGCCTGTCATGTCCCATTTCTCTCCGGAAAACTTCCAGACCTGCACCATCGGCCTGCTGCTTGGCCGCGCCGCGCTCCTGAAGGACCGCATCCTCGACTCTCACCTGGAAGCCGACGGCGTCACTGCCGCCCAGTTCAAGGTGCTGATCATCGTCACCCAGTACCAAGTGGACACGCCGGCCGAGCTGTGCCGCTACCTGGGCCTGGACAGCGGCTCGATGACCCGCATGCTCGATCGCCTCGAGCAGAAGGAACTGATCGTGCGCAACCGCTGCCCCGAAGACCGCCGCCAGGTGCGCCTGGCGTTGACTGCCGAGGGTCAGCGCCTGGCCGACCGGCTGCCGGAGATCGGCGCGGCGGCGATGAACGAGCTGGTCGGTGTGCTCGAGCCCGAAGAGCTCAAGGCCCTTGAAGGCTTGCTTGCCAAGGTGCTGATCAGCGCCGGCGACCCCCTGACGATCAGCCGTTTCGCCGATCGTTGATCCCTCACGACTCATCCAAGGTATTGTCATGGCCACTTCCGCTGACACCTCCACCCCAGCACCTGCGCCGGACAACACAGGCAAGCGCAAGGCCTGGTTGCTTGGCTTGCTGCTGGTGCTGATCCTTGCCGGTGCCGCCGCCTGGGGCTGGTACACCCTGGTCGGGCGCTGGCATGAAAGCACCGACGACGCCTACGTCAATGGCAACGTGGTGGAAATCACGCCGCTGGTGACTGGTACCGTCACCAGCATCGGGGCCGATGATGGCGACTTGGTGCACGAAGGCCAGGTCCTGCTGCGCTTCGACCCGGCCGACAGCGAGGTCGCCTTGCAGGCCGCCGAGGCCAAGCTGGCGCGCACTGTGCGTCAGGTCCGGGGCCTGTACAGCAACGTCGATGCGCTCAAGGCGCAATTGCAGACGCGTCAGGCCGAGTTGCAGAAAGCCCAGGACAATTACAACCGGCGCAAGGTGCTGGCCGACAGTGGGGCGATCGCCGCTGAGGAAATCTCCCACGCTCGCGACGACCTGACCGTCGCCCAGAGCGCCCTGAACAGCGCCCGTCAGCAACTGAACACCAGCACTGCACTGGTCGACGACACCGTAGTCTCCTCGCACCCCGAGGTAATGGCTGCCGCCGCCGACCTGCGCCAGGCCTACCTCGACAATGCCCGCACCACATTGGTAGCACCGGTCACCGGCTACGTGGCCAAGCGTACCGTGCAACTGGGCCAGCGCCTGCAGCCGGGTGTCGCGACCATGGCGGTGATCCCGCTGGATCAGGTCTGGATCGATGCCAACTTCAAGGAAACCCAACTGCGCGACATGCGCATCGGTCAGCCGGTGGAAATCTCTGCCGATCTTTATGGCAGCGACGTGAAATACAGCGGTACCGTGGACAGCCTGGGCGCCGGTACCGGCAGCGCCTTTGCGCTGTTGCCGGCGCAGAACGCCACCGGCAACTGGATCAAGATCGTGCAACGGGTACCGGTGCGTATTCACCTGAACCCCGAACAGCTCAAGGACCACCCCCTGCGTATTGGCCTGTCCACCGTTGTCGAGGTCGACCTGCATGACCAGAGCGGCCCGGCGCTGGCTCAGCAGCCGCCACAGCAAGCCAGCTACACCACCCAGGTGTACGATCGCCAGTTGGTCGAAGCCGACAATCTGATCGCCCGGCTGATCCACGAGAACAGCGCCACCGGCAAGACGGCCCAGCGATGAGCAACGACGCGCCCGCGCAGTTCACTCCGCCGAGCCTGCTGCTGACGACCATCGGCCTGTCGCTGGCGACTTTCATGCAGGTGCTCGACACCACCATCGCCAACGTGGCCCTGCCGACCATCTCCGGCAACCTGGGGGTGAGCTACGAGCAGGGCACCTGGGTGATCACCTCGTTCGCGGTGAGCAATGCCATCGCCTTGCCGCTGACGGGCTGGCTGAGCCGGCGCTTCGGCGAGGTGAAGCTATTCCTGTGGGCCACATTGCTGTTCGTGCTGGCCTCGTTCCTGTGCGGCATCGCCCAGTCGATGCCGGAACTGGTGGCCTTTCGCGTGCTGCAGGGTGTGGTCGCCGGGCCGCTGTACCCGATGACCCAGACGCTGCTGATCGCCGTGTACCCGCCCGCCAAAAGGGGCATGGCGCTGGCCTTGCTGGCCATGGTCACGGTGGTGGCGCCGATTGCCGGGCCGATTCTCGGTGGCTGGATCACCGACAGCTACAGCTGGCCCTGGATCTTCTTCATCAACGTCCCCATCGGCCTGTTCGCCGCGGCCGTGGTGCGCCAGCAGATGCGCGCGCGACCAGTGGTCACCAGCCGTCAGCCGATGGACTATATCGGCCTACTGACGCTGATCATCGGCGTGGGCGCGTTGCAGGTGGTGCTGGACAAAGGCAACGACCTGGATTGGTTCGAATCCTCGTTCATCGTCATCGGCAGCTTGATTTCGGTGGTGTTCCTGGCGGTCTTCATCATCTGGGAACTCACCGATCGTCATCCGGTGGTCAACCTGCGTTTGTTCGTGCACCGCAATTTCCGTGTCGGCACGTTGGTGATGGTGCTTGGCTATGCGGGCTTCTTCGGCATCAACCTGATCCTGCCGCAATGGTTGCAGACCCAGATGGGTTACACCGCCACCTGGGCGGGCTTGGCAGTGGCACCGATCGGCCTGCTGCCTGTGGTCCTGTCGCCATTCGTGGGCAAGTATGCGCACCGGGTCGATCTGCGTTTGCTGGCGGGGTTGGCGTTCCTGGCGATCGGCGCCAGCTGCTATATGCGCGCCGGCTTCACCAGCGAGGTGGACTTCCAGCACGTGGCACTGGTGCAACTGTTCATGGGCATCGGCGTGGCGCTGTTCTTCATGCCGACCTTGAGCATCCTGCTGTCGGATCTGCCGCCTCACCAGATCGCCGATGGCTCGGGGCTGGCGACCTTCCTGCGCACCCTCGGAGGCAGCTTCGCCGCCTCGCTGACCACCTGGATCTGGATTCGCCGCGCCGACCAGCACCACGCGTACCTGAGCGAGCACATCAGTCAGTACGATCCTTCCACCCAGCACATGTTGGAGCAGTTGGGCGGGGCCAACCCGCAGAGCTATGCGCAGCTGGAGCGGATCCTCAACGGCCAGGCCTACATGATGTCGACGGTGGATTACTTCACCTTGATGACCTGGGTGTTCGCAGGGCTGATCCTGCTGGTATGGCTCGCACGGCCGCCGTTCACCGCCAAGGCGGGGCCAGCGTCGGCCGGACACTGATGTAACGGCTTTTTCGCGGATGAGCCCACTCGCGCCTGGCCCGGGTTGCTCCCTGTGACAGCGGACTCGCCCGCGAAGGAGCCCTGCACGCGTGTGACCGCTAACGTTCAGGCGGGCATTCACAACCCTCTGCATTTCTTCTATTGTCGAACGTTCATTTCCAGGCAATTGGCAGATTCATGGAGAACGTCATCGTCATCACCGGTGCCAGCCGTGGCATCGGCGCCGCCACCGCCTTGCTGGCGGCGCAGCAGGGTTATCGCATCTGCATCAACTACCATGCCGACGACCAGGCCGCCGAACAGGTGCTGGCCCAGGTGCGTGCGCTCGGGGCCACGGCCATCGCCGTGCGAGCCGATGCCAGTGTCGAAGATGAAGTGGCGCAGCTGTTCCATCGCGTCGACCAGGAGCTTGGCCCGGTTACCGCGCTGGTCAACAACGCCGGCACCATCGGCCAGCAGAGTCGGGTGGAGGAGATGTCCGAATTCCGCCTGCTCAAGGTGATGAAGACCAACGTGGTCGGCCCGATGCTGTGCGCCAAGCACGCATTGCTACGCATGGCCCGCCGTCATGGCGGGCAGGGCGGGGCGATCGTCAATGTATCGTCTGTGGCGGCGCGCCTTGGCGCTCCCCACGAATACGTCGACTACGCCGCCTCCAAGGGCGCGCTGGACACCTTCACTGTCGGCCTGGCCAAGGAAGTGGCAGGCGAGGGCGTACGGGTCAATGGCGTACGTCCTGGCTACATCCACACAGGTTTCCATGCGTTGAGTGGCGACCCGGACCGGGTATCCAAGCTCGAACCGGGTTTGCCCATGGGGCGTGGTGGACGGCCGGAGGAAGTGGCCGAGGCGATCCTGTGGCTGCTGTCGGACAAAGCGTCCTATTCGACAGGTAGTTTCATTGACCTGGGTGGTGGGCGCTAAGTAGCTGGGGGAGCGCGCACCGCGGTGGGCTGCGAAGCAGACCCTGCTGCGCGATCAGAACGACCTCACGATCCGCCCCAACGTCTCCATGGCCTGCTCGGCACCATCATTCCATGGGCTGCCGTAGTTCAGGCGGATGCAGTTACCAAAGCGCCGCGTGGGCGAGAAGATTGGCCCCGGGGCGATGCTGATGCCCTGGGCCAGGGCCATGTGGAACAACTTGAGCGCATCCATCTGCTCCGGCAGTTCAAGCCACAGGAAGTAACCACCGCTGGGGTGGCTGACCCGGGTCTGCGCCGGGAAATGCCGGGCGATGGCGGCCAGCATGCTCAACTGCTGGCCTTCCAGGGCGTAGCGCAGCTTGCGCAGGTGGCGGTCGTAGCCGCCGTGTTGCAGGTAGTCGGCGATGGCGGCCTGGGCGGGCATCGAGGCGCACAGCGAGGTCATCAGCTTGAGCCGCTCGATCTTCTGGGCAAAGCGCCCGGCAGCCACCCAGCCAATGCGATAGCCCGGTGCCAGGCTCTTGGCGAAGGAACCGCAGTGCATCACCAGGCCCTCGGTGTCGAAGGCCTTGGCCGGCTTGGGCGCTTGCTGAGCATAGTAGAGCTCGGCGTAGACATCGTCCTCGATCAGCGGCACCTTATGACGGCGCAGCAGCTCCACCAGTTCCTGCTTCTTCGCTTCGGGCATGCTTGCGCCCACCGGATTCTGGAAGTTGGTCATGCACCAGACGGCCTTGACCGGGTGTTTCTCCAGCGTTTGCGCCAGCACGGCCAGGTCCATGCCTTCACGTGGATGCACCGGGATTTCCACGGCCTTGAGCTTCAGGCGCTCGAGCACCTGCAGGCAGGCATAGAAGGCCGGCGCTTCGATCGCGACCAGATCGCCGGGCTCGGTGACCGCCTGCAGGCACAGATTGAGCGCCTCCAGGGCGCCGTTGGTGATCAGCAATTCCTCCATGGGCAGCATCAGCCCACCGACCATGTAGCGCAGGGCGATCTGCCTGCGCAGTTGCGGATTGCCCGGTGACAGGTCGGTGACCACCATGCGCGGGTCCATGGCTCGGCTGGCGCTCGCCAGCGAGCGCGACAGACGCTGGAGGGGGAAGAGTTCCGGGCTGGGGAAGGCCGAGCCGAACGGCACGGTATGGGGATCCTTGATCGAGTCGAGGATGGAGAACACCAAGGCGCTGACGTCCACCTGGGTGGATTCGCTGACCGGTGCCAAGGCCTGGGGTTCGCTGAACGGCCGGGGTGCGTGGGCATTGACGAAGTAGCCTGAGCGCGGCCGGGCGCGAATCAGGCCACGGCGCTCGAGCAAGTAGTAGGCCTGAAACACTGTGGACGGGCTGACACCGTGGGTCTGGCTGGCGTAGCGCACCGAAGGTACACGTTGGCCGGGTCCCAGGACGCCGGAGCGGATCAGTTCGGCAATGTCGTCAGCGAATCGTTCGTAGCGTTTCATCGTGGCTCGGCAGTCAAGGTGACAAGTCAGTGTAAGGGATCAACGGTTCAGTGGCGCGACGAAGCGGCTGTCGGCGCGGCTGTAGATCGTCGGCTCATCGCTGTCGCGGACTTCGAAGGTGATCTGCTGGGCACTGCTGGTGGGGCGGTCGGCCAGCAATGCGACCGATACCGGCAGCTCGCTCATTTCTCCGGCGGGAATGACGAAGGCCGTCTTGCCGTTCAGCGCGAAGCCCTCGGCGTCCACCAGACGCAGTTCGTAGCGCTGGGGAGACTGGGTCTTGTTGATGACCTTGAGCAGGTAGATGTTCTCGATCTGGCCTTGAGCGTTCTCGCGGAACAGGCCGCGGTCCTTGATCACATCCAGCGACACCATCGGGCGCAGGTTCAGGGCCACCACCAAGGCACCGATCATCAGCACCAGGGCACTGGCGTAGCCTAGCAGGCGTGGGCGCAGCCAGTGCGTCTTGCCGCCTTGCAAGGTGTGTTCTGACTTGTAGCCGATCAGGCCACGGGCATAGCCCATCTTGTCCATCACGTTGTCGCAGGCGTCGATGCAGGCGGCGCAGCCAATGCAGGCCATCTGCAGGCCGTCGCGGATATCGATGCCGGTGGGGCACACCTGCACGCACAGGGTACAGTCGATGCAATCGCCCAGGTTCTGCGCGCGCGGGTCGCTGCCTTTCTTGCGCGGGCCACGGGCCTCGCCGCGGCGAGGGTCGTAAGCCACCGCCAGGGTGTCCTTGTCGAACATCACGCTCTGAAAACGTGCGTAGGGGCACATGTGCATGCACACCGCTTCGCGCAGCCAGCCGGCGTTGAGGTAGGTGGCGGCGGTGAAGAACACCACCCAGAACAGCGCCACGCCGCCCAACTGCAAGGTGAACAGCGCCTCGGCCAAGGGGCGGATGGGCGTGAAGTACCCCACGAAGGTCAACCCTGTGAGCACGCCGATGGCCAACCACAGGCTGTGCTTTAGGGTGCGGCGCGCAAGCTTCTCAAGGCTCCAGGGGGCTGCAGCGAGCTTGATACGCTGGTTGCGGTCACCTTCGCTGACCTTCTCGCACCACATGAACAGCCAGGTCCATACACTCTGCGGGCAACTGTAGCCGCACCAGACACGGCCCGCGAACACCGTGATGGCAAACAGCCCGAAGGCGCAGATGATCAAAAGCGCCGAGAGCAGGATGAAGTCCTGAGGCCAGAAGGTGGCGCCGAAGATATGGAATTTGCTTTCGGCAAGGTCCCAGAGCACAGCCTGGCGGCCGTTCCAGTCCAGCCAGGCGGTGCCGAAGAACAGCACGAACAGCGCACCGGCAAAGCCAATGCGCAGGTTGCGGTACAGGCCGGTGAAACTGCGTGTATGGATGCCGCTGTCGCCCAGGCGCTTGCGCGGGCTGGCGGGCGCGTCAACGTCGATCACGCGGTACGGGATTCTATCGCTCATGGCTTGTGCTCTTGAGTCTCGATCAGGCCCGGTCACTATGGGGCGCGATCTGTTTCCAGCACAGACTCAGGTGGCGCGATAAAAACCGTATCAGATGAACCGCTGGTACCGCGCAGGCCTCAGATCACGGAGCCTGGCGTGCTTGCCTTCAGATGCCTGCGGCTATCCACCGCACCGGCCACGGTGAGCGCGTCGGCCTCGGCTTCGGTGATGGGGACGCGCTGGTTGGCGAGCAGGGCCACTGACATGCGCAACTGCTCATCCGTGACGATCTCGATGTCCGGCCCTTCGGCCTCGAGGCGTAGGTCTTCGCCGATCAACGTACAGCGGCGGGTGCTTTCGTCGATTTCTACGGGCATGGCGATGTCCTCTTGGTTGGCGGTCTGCAGTTGTGACCGCGCCAAACAGGTGGTTGCTGCATCGCTGCGCTCAGCGGATTCGGTTGCACTCCCGGCAAGCCCAACGGTCCATCCCTTGAGAGGTTCGAGCGTCGCTCCCACGACCTGGAGGTCTGACATGCACCCTTGGTGGCACACGGTATGGCTGGCCATACAAGCCGAGTTCGCCGACATCGCCGACCTGCGCGAGGTCACCCAGATCCTGGTGCGCTTGTTGATGGCCGCCGTGCTGGGCGCGGTGCTGGGATTCGAGCGCGAGCACAAGGGCAAGTCCGCGGGCGTGCGCACGCACATGTTGGTGTGCCTGGGGGCGGCGCTGTTCGTCCTGGCGCCGAGCATGGCCGGCGCTGACGAGCAGGCGCTCAGTCGGGTGATCCAGGGGATCGTCGCGGGGATCGGTTTTCTGGGCGCCGGGACGATTCTCAAAGGGAACGGCCAGGAGACCAGCCATGTGAAAGGCCTGACCACCGCCGCCGGATTGTGGATGACCGCCGCCATCGGCACGGCTGCCGGTGTGGGGCGTGAGGCCACTGCCGTGATCAGCACGGTGCTGGCGCTGCTAGTGCTGGGCAGCATGCCGTTGTTGGTGGAAAAGCTTGAAGGCGAGGATGAAGGGAAGCAGGAGGAGGAGCGTGACAGGAAGCACTGAGGGGAGCCGAAGCTCCCCTCAAAGCGTTGTTGCCTGCTCTTTTTTTATTATTGGAGACTGGCCTGTTGTTGTTTTTGTCAGCCATTGCCTCAGTAGTGCGGGTGGCCCCCACTCGGGGCACAAGAGCAAACGTATTTTTTTGAGCGCTGACCTGCTTTCATCATTGCTGATCCGATGCTGACTGCCGCTACCTTGCAGGTAGTTTTATTGTTCTGTGTCAGACCGCGAGGGCGAACCCTCTGAAAAGCGTGCCTACTCCAAAAAAATCTGCTTGCTACGCCTCTGCCGTGTTGTTCTTGTTATGTCAGAGCCGTTATCTATTGTTTTTATTGGGTGTCACGTTGTTGTTCTTGTTATGCCAGAGATAAAGCAGATGCCATGCCAACTTTTTAAAATCCTTTAAAATCAATGCGTTGTCTGAATTCGCAGAAGCCGGGCCACCTGAAAATCTGTCGATTTGTTTCCCTGTTACCCGATTTTTTGCTGGCAAACGGGGGTGAGGTAACACTCACCCACACACATGTGACACCCGTATGACTCATTGAGCGCTACGCGCCCGTGCAACCCGTGACCCCGTGACGCGGCCCAGCACCGAACTGATGCGCTGGCCGGCCGCGATCAGGCGCTCCAGGTCGATGCCAGTGTCGATTCCCAGGCCTTGCATGAGGTACACCACATCCTCGGTGGCGACGTTGCCGGTCGCGCCCTTGGCGTACGGACAGCCGCCCAGGCCCGCCACGGAACTGTCGAAGACCTGGATGCCTTCGAGCAGACTGGCATAGACATTGGCCAGGGCCTGGCCGTAGGTGTCATGGAAATGCCCGGCCAATTGCCCACGTGGCACCTGGGCCGAGACCACCTCGAACAACCGGCGTGTTTCGCCAGCGGTACCGGTGCCGATGGTGTCGCCCAAAGACACTTCGTAGCAGCCCATCTCATGCAGTGCCCGCGCCACCGGCGCGACCTGCTCGGCGCTAACCTTGCCTTCGTAAGGGCAGCCCAGCACGCACGACACATAACCGCGCACGCGCACGCCATGGCTGCGTGCCGCCTCCATGATCGGCTCGAAGCGCTTGAGGCTCTCGCTGATCGAGCAATTGATGTTGCGCTGTGAGAAGGACTCGGATGCGGCGGCGAATACCGCCACTTCTTTCACGCCAGCTGCCAGGGCGTCTTCGAAACCACGCAAGTTGGGCGCCAGGGCGGCGTAGGTCACGCCCGGGCGTTGCTTGATGGCGGCGAACACCTCGGCTGAGCCGGCCATCTGCGGTACCCATTTGGGCGAGACGAAGCTGCCCACCTCGATATAGGACAACCCGGCCTCGGTGAGCTCGTCCACCAGGCGCACTTTGTCCGCGACGCTGATGGGCTGGGCTTCGTTCTGCAGGCCGTCGCGCGGGCCGACTTCGACCAGGCGGACTTTCTCGGGCAATGACATGGCGGGGTTCCTGTGTCAGGTCAACGGTTATTGTGATTGTGCTGGTTGAGGGTGGCGGCCAGGGCCTGCTCGCAGCGTTCCTGGGCGGTGTCCAGCTCCAGGTGCATTTGTTGGATATCCAGCATCTGCTGTTCCAACTGAGCGCGGCGCTCGGCGATCTTGGCCAGCATGCTGTTGAGCTGCTTGAGATTGCCGCTGGTGGGGTCATACAGCTCGATCAGTTCCCGGCATTCGGCCAGGGAGAAACCGATGCGCTTGCCGCGCAGGATCAGCTTCAAGGTGACCTTGTCGCGCGCCGAATAGATGCGCTCCAGGCCTCGACGTTCGGGGCTGAGCAGGCCTTGCTCCTCATAGAAGCGAATCGCGCGGGTGGTGATGTCCAGCTCGCGGGACAGGTCGGAGATGCTGTAGGTCTGGCTGCTCATGCTTGGGCTCGGAAGAGGTGATAGCCGCTAACCTAAAGGCTGCTTGACGTAAACGTCAAGCAGGCGCTGCTGGCCCCTGGGATTGGGCCGATCGCCGGAAGCCATTTGGCGTCTGGCCGGACAGGCGCTTGAAGAACCGGGCGAAGTAGGTCGGGTCGGTGAAGCCCAGGCGGTCTGACAGCTGGCCGATGCTCATGCGTGTGTACACCAGGTTGCGTCGTGCTTCCAGCAACAGGCGCTGGTGAACGACTTGCAGAGCAGTCTGCCCGGCCAGGTCCCGGCACAGCTGGTTGAGACGCAGGCTGGAAATACCCAGCTTCGCCGCGAAGTCTTCGACCGACAGGTGCTCGCGGTAATGGGCTTCCACCAAGCGCAGGTATCGGCTGAGCAATTGCCGGTCGCGTTCATCTCGGTTGCGCGGGGCCTGGCCCAGTTGTTGGCGACGGCTGATCCACACCATCAGTGCGGTGAGCAGCGCCTGCAGCATGGCGGCCCGCCCTGGCGCGTGGCCCTGGTATTCCTGCTGCAGCGTGTCGATCAGACCGTGCAGGCGGATGCGGTCCTTGCCCAGCGGGTAGCAACCCACCGACGTCAGCACTGCCAGGGGCGCGCCGAGGCGCTGCTCCAGATCGGCCACCAGGGCGGTGCCGAACGTCAGCACGTGGCCCTGGATGTCGGCGCTGAAACGAAACCCATGCACGGTCAGCGGAGGGACCACCTGGATGGCCGCTTCGCGGATTTCGCTGTGCTGGCCTTCGATCTGTACCTGCGCCTGGCCCCGTTGCACGTAAAGCAGCTGGAACAGCTCGGCATGGCGATGGGGCTTGATTTCCCAGTGGTGCAAACGGCTGCGTGCAGGGATCGACTCGCAATGCAGCAGGTCGGTACCGGGCCAGGCCTGGTTTTCGCCGTAGAGCTGGAACAGCGGCACTCCGGGAAGTCGAGTGGTCATGGCATATCTGTCCGTTAATCGAACGAAATTTGCAAAAGTGCAGTTAATGCATGGGATTTCACACTTTTTGCCTGGCAGTGGCCAGTAAAAATGCAGATGCAAACCCAAATCAGCAGATGCCAGGGCATGTGTTGCCAGTGCCGGCATCGATACGACGAGACAACAATAATGAAGACTCAGGTTGCAATCATCGGGGCCGGTCCGTCCGGCCTGCTGCTTGGCCAGTTGCTGCACAAGGCTGGCATCGACACCGTGATCCTCGAACGCCAGACACCCGACTACGTGCTCGGGCGCATCCGTGCCGGTGTGCTGGAGCAGGGCACGGTCGACCTGTTGCGCGAGGCGGGTGTCGCCGAACGCATGGATCGTGAAGGACTGGTGCACGAGGGCGTCGAGCTGCTGGTCGGCGGCCGTCGCCAACGCCTTGACCTGAAGGCCCTCACCGGCGGCAAGACGGTCATGGTGTACGGCCAGACCGAGGTCACCCGTGACCTCATGCAGGCCCGCCAGGCCAGCGGTGCGCCGATCATCTACTCGGCCAGCCAGGTGCAGTTACACGGGCTGGACTCTTCACAGCCCTTTGTCACTTTCGAACAGGACGGCCAACGCCTGCGCCTGGATTGCGATTACATTGCCGGATGCGATGGTTTCCACGGTGTGTCGCGCCAGAGCATCCCTGCGGGGGTGCTCAAACAATACGAGCGCGTCTATCCGTTCGGCTGGCTGGGCCTTTTGGCCGATACGCCGCCGGTCAACCACGAGCTGATCTACGCCCACCATGAGCGCGGGTTCGTGCTGTGCAGCCAGCGTTCCCACACCCGCAGCCGCTACTACCTGCAGGTGCCGCTGCACGAGCGTGTGGAAGATTGGAGCGACGAGCGCTTTTGGGAAGAGCTCAAGGCGCGGCTGCCAGAGGACGTGGCGGCGCGTTTGATCACCGGGGCGGCGCTGGAGAAAAGCATCGCACCGCTGCGCAGCCAGGTGGTCGAGCCCATGCAGTTCGGCCGGCTGTTTTTGCTCGGCGATGCCGCGCACATCGTCCCGCCCACGGGTGCCAAGGGGCTTAACCTGGCGGCGTCGGACGTCAATTACCTCTACCGGATCCTGGTCAAGGTCTACCGCGAAGGGCGTACCGACCTGCTGGCTCAGTACTCGCCCCTGGCCCTGCGTCGGGTGTGGAAGGGTGAGCGCTTCAGCTGGTTCATGACCCAGTTGCTGCATGACTTCGGCGAGCATCAGGATGACTGGGACCGCAAGATGCAGGAAGCTGACCGGGAGTATTACCTCAACTCGCCGGCCGGGTTGGTGAACATTGCCGAGAACTATGTGGGGTTGCCGTTCGAGGCGGTGGAGTAGGGCGGACGGCTCCATTCGCCCTCATTTCTCCAGTAACGCCACGATCTCCCGATATCCTCGCTGCTGCGCATGCTCCAGCGCCGTCACGCCGTCCTTGTCGGTGATCGCAGGGGCCGCCCCGGCCGCCAGCAGCCGGCGGACGATGTCCACGTGACGCGGGCCGCCATCGCCAAGGATCACCGTCTCCAGCAAGGCGGTCCAGTGCAGGCGGTTGAGATGGTTCACGTCGACACCTGCGTCGATCAGCATCTGTACGGTCTGCACATGGCCGCGTTCGGCGGCGGGAATCAGCGCGGTGCCACCGTAGCGGTTGGTGCTCTTGAGGTCGGCACCGTGATCCAGGGTCAATCGCAGGATCTCGTTCAGACCACGGGCCCCGGCATATAAATAAGGACTGTCCTGGATGTCGTCCTTGGCGTTGACGTCGGCGCCAGCCTCTATCAGCACCTTGGCTGTCGCGACCTCATTGGCGTGGGTGGCCACCAGCAGCGCGGTGCGGCGCCGAGCGTCCCGCGCATCGACGTTGGCGCCTTCATCGAGCAGACGGCGTACGGCAGAAGCATCGCCACGCTGGGCGGCATTGAGCAGTTGGGTATCCATGGCAAGGGTCTCGGCGTGGGCGACAACGCTGATGAGCAAGGCGAAGAGGGCGGCGAACGGCAAGCGCATGGGAGAGGCTCCTGAATGACCGGTCTTCATCCTAGGAAATACCCTTGAGTGCTTGAAGTTAATTCTGCGCATGAACATCAGTGCATTTCTGGATATACCCCTGTTTTCGGGCTTTTGCGCAGGTTCGGCTAAAATCGCTGGTTTTGGCGCCCTGCGCCTGCCCTCGAATTACAGGATGTCCTTCTTGAAAAGGCCTTTACCCGTTGTAGTGCGTGTCACGGCTCTGTGTTGCCTGGCGACCTTGACCAGTTGTGGCTGGGGTGGACGAACGGCAGAAACGCCCTCAGTCTTGCCGTTGCCACCCGAGCTCGACTCCGGCTACCGCGCCGGGTTACAGCCGACTCATGCCAGCCGGCACATGGCTGCCGCCGCCAACCCCTTGGCCAGTGACGCAGGGCGCTCGGTGTTGCGCGCAGGTGGCAGCGCCATCGACGCTGCCATCGCCATGCAGGCGGTGCTCACCTTGGTCGAACCGCAGTCCAGCGGTATCGGTGGAGGGGCTTTCATCCTCTATTGGGACGGGCACCAGGTCCAGGCCTTCGACGGTCGTGAAACCGCACCCTCGGGCGTTACGCCGAACCTGTTCCTCAAGTCTGATGGCACGCCCATGGCCTTTCGGGACGCCCAGATCGGCGGCCGCTCAGTGGCCGTACCCGGCGTGCTGCGCGCCTTGCATTTGGCCCATGAACAACATGGTCGACTGCCATGGCGCGACCTGTTTGCCCCGGCCATCGCCTTGGCCCGCGATGGCTTCCCGATGTCCAAGCGATTGCACACATTGCTGGCAGCGGACCCCTATGTCGCCGGCTCGCCCGGCATGGCCCGCTATTTTCTCGATGCCCAAGGCAAGCCCCTGGCGGTCGGCACGCTTCTGAAGAACCCCGAGCTTGCACAGACCCTGGAACTGATCGCCACGCAGGGGCCTGATGCGTTCTACACCGGCGATATTGCCCAGGCGATGGTCGAGGCCGTGCGCGGCCATGCCAACCCCGGCCTGCTGTCGCTCGAAGACCTGCGCCGCTACCAAGCCAAGGAGCGCACGCCCGTCTGTGGGCCTTACAAGATCTGGCGCATTTGCGGCATGCCACCGCCATCCTCCGGTGGCGTCGCGGTATTGCAGACCCTGGGCATCCTCGAAGCCCTGCAGTCGGCCACGCCGTCGCTGGACCTGGCCAGCATGGCTCCAACGCAGGCACTGTCGGTGGCAGGTCTGGAACCTGCGCCCATGGCGGTTCACCTGATCGCCGAGGCCGAGCGCCTGGCTTACGCCGACCGCGCTCAGTATCTGGCTGACAGCGACTATGTGGCGGTGAATCTCCAAGGGCTGACCAACAAGGCGTACCTGGCGAGTCGTGCCCGGCTGATTGGCCCGAGCAGCATGAAGCACGCCGAGGCCGGTACACCGCCGGGTAGCAACCTGGCCCTGTCGCCTGATCGTTCGCCCTTGCGCATCGCCACCTCTCATGTTTCGGCCGTCGACGATCTGGGCGGTGCGGTTGCCATGACCACGTCCGTGGAGGCCGCGTTTGGCTCGCACCTGTTCGTCAAAGGATTCCTGCTGAACAATCACCTGACCGACTTCTCGTTCGTACCCAGCGCAGACGGCAAGCCCGTCGCCAATGCGGTCGCTCCCGGCAAGCGACCGCTGTCCTCGATGTCGCCGACACTGGTATTCACACGTGAGTCCGGCGAACTGCTGGCCAGTCTGGGCTCACCCGGTGGCTCGCAGATCATCGGTTACGTGAACAAGGCATTGATCGGCCTGCTGGACTGGAAGCTCGACCCCCAGGCGGCCATCAACCTGCCCAACTTCGGCAGTCGCAACCTCGGCACCGAGGTGGAAGCGGGGTTGGCAAGCCCAGCCCTGATACAGGCGCTTCAAGCCCGCGGCCATGAGGTGACACCGATGACGATGACCAGTGGGACGCAGATCATCCAGCGCACCGCTGACGGCTGGTCGGCGGGTGCCGATCCCCGACGTGAAGGGACGGCGCTGGGCGACTGAGGCGCTTGCGCGTGCGGTTGCCGGCGGTGAATGGGCGTGCTAGAAGTCGGGTCTGCCATTCAGAAGTTGAATACACCGATGTCTATCAGCGTTAAACCGAATAGGGCCCTGTTCGACCTCGACCTGCTGCGCGCCATTGTCGTGGTGGCCGACTGCGGTAGTTTCACCACGGCGGCGACGCGCTTGCACTCCACCCAGTCGACCATCAGCCAGAAAGTACGCCGGCTGGAGGACATGGTGGGGCACCGCCTGCTGGTGCGAGGCAACCGCGACGTGCTGCCCACGGACGCAGGGCAGACACTGCTGGGTTATGCCCGGCACATGCTGGCGCTGAACGACCAGATGCTCGAAGCCCTGGCGGGGGCGATGGTTGGCGTGACGGTGCGCTTGGGAGTACCTGAGGATTTCGTCGGTGGGCGCACCACCAATGCCTTGTCGGCATTCAGTCGACGCCATCCGCAGGTCAAGTTGGAGGTTACCAGCGGGTTGTGCCGGGACCTGAGCCAAGCCTACGACAACGGTGAATTGGACCTGGTGTTGCTCAAGCAGCGGCGTAATGCGAGGGAAGGGGTGGCGTGCTGGCCTGAGCGATTGCAGTGGATCGACAGTGCCCGGACACCGGCCTTCGAACTCGACCCGATCCCTCTGGTGACTTTTCCGCCGCGGGGGTTGTATCGCGATGACATGATTACCGCGATCGAGGGGATGGGGCGGCGTTGGCGTATCAGCTTTACCAGCTCCAGCTTGAGCGGGATACAGGCGGCGGTGGCCGATGGCATGGGGATCAGTCTGTTGCCGCCGCGGGCGGCGACGGCGGAGCACCGGGTGTTGGGCGTGGAGCAGGGGCTGCCGGAGGTCGATAGCTACGAGATCGTGGTGGTGCATCGGCCGACGGCGGATGGAATGGTTCGGGCGTTGGCCGAGGTGCTCATGGAGTTGCTTGCGGCGCACGAGATTTGATTTGGCGTTGTTGGTTGTTGGTTGTTGGTTTTGAGGTTTGTGGGCTTATCCGTTTGATTTGGCGAC
>NZ_KV793319.1:0-1641 GCF_001808425.1 Pseudomonas sp. HMSC08G10
GCCCGTGATCATCGGCAGGTCCAGGCCCTGCTCCTTGGCGCAGTCGATGGCGATCTGGTAGCCGGCGTCGGCGTGACGCATCACGCCAGTCCCTGGGTCGTTGGTCAGCACGCGAGCGATACGCGCGGCCGCTTCGTCGGTACCGTCACAGACGATGACCATGCCCGAGTGCTGGGAGAAGCCCATGCCCACGCCACCGCCGTGGTGCAGCGAAACCCAGGTGGCACCGCCTGCGGTGTTGAGCAAGGCGTTGAGCAGTGGCCAGTCGGAGACGGCGTCGGAGCCGTCACGCATGGCTTCGGTTTCGCGGTTCGGGCTGGAGACCGAGCCGGAGTCCAGGTGGTCGCGGCCGATGACGATCGGTGCCGACAGCTCGCCGCTGCGGACCATTTCGTTGAACGCCAGGCCCAGCTTGGCGCGCAGGCCCAGGCCAACCCAGCAGATACGTGCCGGCAGACCTTGGAAGCTGATGCGCTCGCGGGCCATGTCCAACCAGCGGTGCAGGTGGGCGTCGTCCGGGATCAGTTCCTTGACCTTGGCGTCGGTCTTGTAGATGTCCTCGGCGTCACCGGACAGCGCCGCCCAGCGGAATGGGCCGACACCGCGGCAGAACAGCGGACGGATGTAGGCCGGCACGAAGCCTGGGAAGTCGAAGGCATTGGCCACGCCTTCTTCCTTGGCCATCTGGCGGATGTTGTTGCCGTAGTCGAAGGTCGGCACGCCCATTTTCTGGAAGTCCAGCATGGCTTGTACGTGCACGGCCATGGACTGCTTGGCGGCCTTGACCACGGCAGCGGCGTCGGTCTGGGCGCGGTCGCGGTACTGCTCCCAGGTCCAGCCGGCCGGCAGGTAGCCGTTGAGCGGATCGTGGGCGCTGGTCTGGTCGGTGACCATGTCCGGGCGCACGCCCCGCTTGACCAGCTCAGGCAGGATTTCAGCGGCGTTGCCGTGCAGGGCGATGGAGATGGCCTTGCCTTCGGCGGTGTACTTGGCGATGCGCGCCAGGGCGTCGTCCAGGTCCTTGGCCTGCTCGTCCACGTAGCGGGTCTGCAGGCGGAAGTCGATGCGGCTCTGCTGGCATTCGATGTTCAGCGAGCAGGCGCCGGCCAGGGTCGCGGCCAGTGGCTGGGCGCCGCCCATGCCGCCCAGGCCTGCGGTCAGGACCCACTTGCCGGTCAGGTTGCCGTCGTAGTGCTGGCGGCCGGCCTCGACGAAGGTTTCGTAGGTGCCCTGGACGATGCCCTGGCTGCCGATGTAGATCCAGCTGCCGGCGGTCATCTGGCCGTACATGGCCAAGCCTTTGGCGTCCAGTTCGTTGAAGTGCTCCCAGTTGGCCCAATGTGGCACCAGGTTGGAGTTGGCGATCAGCACGCGCGGGGCATTGGCGTGGGTCTTGAAGACACCGACCGGCTTGCCGGACTGGACCAGCAGGGTCTCGTCGTCTTCCAGGCGGGTCAGGGTCTCGACGATCTTGTCGTAGCACTCCCAGTTACGTGCGGCACGGCCGATGCCGCCGTAGACCACCAACTCCTTCGGATTCTCGGCGACCTGAGGGTCGAGGTTGTTCATCAACATGCGCAGCGGCGCTTCGGTCAGCCAGCTCTTGGCGGTCAGCTTGTTGCCACGCGGGGCGCGGATTTC